>JAFOIT010000102.1 GCA_017420585.1 Solobacterium sp. | reverse complement strand
GCCCTACCCGGACATCCATCTCCTGCAGTATATGTATGAGAAAAAAGCAAAGATCTGCCTGTGCAGTGACTGCCATGACAGATCCTTTCTTGATTACGGTTTTGCGGAGGCCCTGCAGCTGATCCGCCGGTGCGGCTTCCGTTCCCTGATGATTCTGACCCCGGACGGGTTCCGGGAGGAAGATATTGACCGGTTCTGATCAGCCGTTGGCAATGCTTTCAGGTGAGTAATCGGTCAGCCAGTAGAAGTGCAGCTGCACATCCGGCTCCAGATCATAGTACATTTTGAATGTATCCATATGATACGTATCGGCATCATCGATATTCGCGGAATGAACCGACTGGTCCGGATAGGCAAGCAGCCAGGCTTCCTTGATATCGGGATTGTCGTGATAGTACTGAATCTGGGCCTGCCGCCGGACGGTCACCCTGTCCACCATGCGGTACAGCCGCAGATAATACGTTCCCCGCATGACCAGGAGGACAGCAGCCAGCGCGCAGAAGGCAAGCCGGTATGCTTTTTTATCAAGCAGGTCCATCCCGGCCACCAGTGTGAAAAGCATCAGCATATACAGTGTATAGAGCGAACTGCGGGCTCCGAAGATCGGTGAAATCAGCATGACCGCATTGGCCCCCATGGCACAGAGATACAGGAAGATCATGAGCCATTTTTTCTTTTTGTCCGGCTCATAGACAAATACCGTGTAAAGAACCGCGGCCGTGATGCCCATATAGCCGATCGTGTTGATGGTCAGGCTGTGCGGCAGGCTGATATCGGCGAGCACATAGAACAGCTGCAGGTCCAGATACTTGCAGACGGTCCAGGCATACGACTGCACGATACCATACGCAAAGATCAGGCACAGCAGCACCGGGACGAATCTTGTCCGGCCGGCAGTGCGGTCACGGAGCACCCGCAGGATCATGACAGCACAGAGAATCCTCGTCAGCCAGTAGTCCCGCATGAATGTATAGTCGATAAAGGCGAACCAGTTCACGCCGATCTTGGCAAACAATGACAGCTGGTTGAACGAAGCATGATCCCGGGCCATACGGGCCATCGCACCCGGTGAAAACCGAATCAGGATCAGCCCGACAGTGCCGATCACTGTCAGTACCAGCATCCGCTTGATTGCGGCTTTGTTATTGAACCACAGCCAGATCAGCACCAGCAGGTCTGCCCCGACCAGCAAGGCCGCCGCATTCTCCATATAGAGCGGGACGGCCGCACTGCCCAGGACCATCAGGCCCATGCGGAGCCCGTTCATTTCACCGTCATACAGCCAGTCCCGCAGCAGGTTGATATAAACCGTGAACAGGAACAGCGGGATCACATACGTGGTGCCCATGATCCACGTATAGGTTTCCATGCGCACCCCTTCCGGCACCGTCAGGATCAGGGCAATTGCCAGCAGGATTACCGGCAGGAGCGTTTCCGCCCCGGCTTTTTTCACCAGGCGGACCATCCCGGCCAGTATTCCGGTAAACAGCAGCGGGTTCAGCAGGTTCCACCAGCCTTTGTGCGGCGCGACCACAAAGCCCCACAGTTCCGAAAGGAAACGTCCGGACCAGGTCATGTAATTGACCGCGGCACTGGTCAGCGGATTCTGTGTCATGCCGGTGTAGGCATAGCCCCAGTCATCCCCGGCCACCGGCATCCACCGGCTGATCAGCCAGAAGAACACGAAAAAGCCGGCCAGCAGTGCGGCTGTTGTCAGCTGTTCTGTTTTTTTCCTGTCTGTCTTCATCCGGTTTCGGTCTGTTCCTTCCGGCGGATTCCCTCATCCGCCCTAATGTCTATGTTGACGGAGTCAATGACTCTATCTGTCAGTGTATCATAAACCACGATATTCAGTCCCTTTGTATTCAAAGAGTACTCTTCGCCGTCGATCAGAATCGAGCAGATACTGCCGCTGTAGAAGCCGGCACTGTCCAGGGAGAACACTGCCTGGCCGTTGTCAACAGTCCCCTGCAGGCGGAGCAGGTAATCAGACATTTCCTCCCGGACCTGACCGCCGTCAATCACCGCGTAATAGCTCTTGCGCACCTGGCCGGCCAGGTCATACTGCAGGCCCAGCTGCCGCCAGTATTCCCTGGCAGTGTCACTCATGGCCCCGGAGCAGTCATCATTAACCGTCATCAGGACAGCGTAGCGGGGATTGCGGAGCAGCCGCATGTACGTCTCGATATCATCCGTATCACTCAGGGTGAAATTCTCCGTCAGGGCATCATAGTAACCCCTGGTCTCTTCATACTGCGCATCAGTTGTACCCGCAATGCCATGCCGCTGCAGAATCCCTTCCATCACGGCAGTCAGCTTCCGGGAACCCCAGAAGTTGGCATGGGTAATCAGCCGTTCCCGCGGGGCATCTTCCTGCAGCATGGCAAAGTTCTCCGGCAGCATGAAATTGAAATACTCTGCCCCGTTGTTTTCCGCATAGTATGACAGGGTGTTGTATATGCCGTCATTCATGTTGTTGCCCGGCAGGTCGATCAGGATCAGGTCGATGTCATTCTCATGGCACAGCGCCGTGATCCTGTCCAGGTATTCCGCCATCACCGGCTGCATTTCCGCCTGCCCGGTGTTGTCCGAAGGTTCAAACAGCCTGACTTCCTCATAGGTTCCTGCAATGGCGGAATACCCCTTCATCGGGGAACACATGATGTCAGCCGGCATGAAGTCGCTGCGGCTGAGTTCCTTCCAGCGCTCATGGTAGCGGATATTGGTCAGATAGTAGCTCAGCTCCGACTGTGACGGGTCCCTGGTGCAGATATCATGCACGGCTTCCCGCTTCACCGCCGACCACTTCAGCGGGTCAATGGCCAGGCGGATCTGCCCTTCCCCGGAATTCAGCACGGATTCGGGGATCAGTTCCCAGCAGAACCGGCAGTCCAGCACCACGGCCTGCGGATGCTGGAAACGCAGGGATTCCTTCAGCAGGTAATAGCTCAGGAAAATACTCTGGTGCCCGCTGCCCAGGTTATAGCTGCGGATCCCGGTGTCGTTGTAGATCTGCTGGGGTGAGAAGGCATTGACCATGACGCTGCTGCCGAGGAACAGCACATCCACCGTATCCGGTTTCATGTCATAAAAACCGGAAATCGTGGCAGTCGACGGCCAGTTCGAATTGGCATAGGTAAACTTCGGGGCCATGATTTCATTCGTTTTGAAAAGCCCGGCGGTCAGTATGGCCAGAAAGCACAGATATTTCAGTATTTTCCCTGCCCTCTTCATCTCAGAAGCCTCCGTAAATGAAATCCCCGGCCGCGAAGCCATAACCGTATGTACCGAAAATCCAGATCATGAAGATCATGCCGAAACAAAGCACCCAGCGCACAGCGATATTCTGCCTTGCGTACCACTCCCGTACCGAACCCTTCATCTGGGCGGTGCTGATTACCCCCATGATGAACAGGGATACCAGCAGTACCAGCCAGTCCCTGGCGTCAAGGCCCAGCCGGCAGACGGAACCGTCAAACAGCGTCCACGGGTTCCATACCCAAAGCCGCCGGATAAAGGACAGAGCCGCCCGCAGACCCGGGGCCCGGAAAACAATCCAGCCCAGCATGACCCAGAAGAACGTGCCCAGCCGCCGGATGGTGCGGTATGCAAGTGTATTCTCTGCCAGCCCGGCCGCCGCGTACATGTTCCGCCGCAGGCCGCTGCTCAGCCGGCCGGTGATCTGATAGACACCGTGGAGAAGGCCCCAGGCAATATAGTTCAGGCCGCTGCCGTGCCAGATGCCGCTGACCAGGAAGGTGACCAGCAGATTGATATACCGCCGCAGTTCCCCTTTCCGGCTGCCGCCCAGCGGGATGTAGATATAATCCCTGAGCCAGGAACTCAGGCTGATATGCCAGCGGCGCCAGAACTCCTGGATCGAGAGTGCCGTGTACGGATGATCAAAGTTCTCTGCCAGCCGGATGCCGAAGAGAGCGGAAACACCCTGGCAGATCGTGACACAACTGAAGAAATCCGCATACAGCTGGAAACTGTACAGGATGGCAGCCAGCCAGAGATACGTGCCGCTGTACTGGGCAGAGTGGTCAAAGACCTGGCTGGCAAAGATGCCGGCCTTGTCCGCAATCATCAGTTTCAGGAAGAACCCGTAAAGAATCAGCTGCAGCCCGCCGAAAAAGTGTTTTTCACTGAACCGGTGGCCTTCGTAAAGCTGCGGGGCCAGCTGGCTGTGACGCGGGATCGGCCCCTGGATAATCTGCGGGAAAAATGAGATAAACAGTGCGTATTTGAGGAAGTTGTGCTCCGCCTGCGTGTCTTTTCTGCAGATATCAACCAGGTACGACACGATCTGCAGAGTGTAAAACGACAGGCCGGCCGGTACGATCAGGCTGAAACCGCCCGGCATAAACCCGGACAGTTTCACCAGCAGCAGCGGCAGCACCGACAGCCCCAGGCCGGCAATCAGTATGATCCTGCGGTTCCCGTTTTCTTTTTCCAGCAGGATGCCGGTCAGCCAGCTGATCAGTATCGTGGCCAGGAACAGGATCCCGTCCAGCTTCCGGCTTATCAGGGAAGCATAAAAGAAAACACTGCCCGCCAGCAGCACATACCATCGATATTTCACCGGCACGATGTAATAGAGCACGACCGCAGCCAGCAGAAACATGTAGAAAGCAAGCGATGTATACTGCATGAATTCTCCTGTTTAATCTTATCATTGAATGCCGAAATGCAAAACATCGACAGTACCGCAGCCGGCGCATATTGTTTCTTCTGCGGATGAACCGCGGCACACTGATTACCGGCAGGTTCCGGCAAAAAAAGCGGACTGACGGCTGTTCTGCCGTCGTCCGCTTCTTCGTCAGGTGGTGGGGGCAGCGGGACTTGAACCCGCACGGTGTTGCCACCAACGGATTTTAAGTCCGTTGCGTCTGCCGATTCCGCCATGCCCCCTGATATAAAAAAAGTGGAGGTTCCTACCGGGGTCGAACCGGTGATCACAGAGTTGCAGTCTGTTGCCTTACCACTTGGCTAAGGAACCATTCCTTCGTTGCACAATTATTATATGCAAACCTAATACAAAAAGCAAGTAAACAATTCAGCCCCCTGCGGAAGGCAGGAGGCTGAATGTTTTCTGTCTGTTATTCGCCGATCTTGACCTTGTTCCAGCGGTCGGACAGTTCCTGCCGCAGGACTTCGTTGAAGTGGAAGATCTCATCCTTGTCGTAGCCGTCACGCGGAATGTATGCGGAAATGCCGCCGTACAGTTCTTCGTCTGTGCTCATTTCATCAAATACCTGCTTGTTGACCGCCGTGTAGCCGATGTCCAGGGAATTGGCATACGAAGCGTCATAGTCGGTAATGTAATTGATGAACGCATTGGCCAGGCCTGGGCAGCCCGCATTGGCCGGAATGACCATGGCGTCTTCCCAGATGTTTGTGCCCTGGTACGGCTCCAGATATGCCATGTCTTCATTCTCGGCAATGACATAAGCCGCATCACCGGAGTACATCAGGGCAATGTCCTTCTCACCGGTCATCATGGCATCAATGACTTCATCCGTCACATATGCCGGTTCAACTGCCTTGTCCATGGCAATCAGCCACTGGTAGGCCGCTTCAATCGCTTCCGGATCATCCGTGTTCATCGAATAACCCAGGGCCTTGAAGGCAACCATGAAAGCATCTCGCTGGGAGTCATACATGAATACTCTGCCCTTGTAGGTTTCGTCCTGCAGGATATCCCAGCCCTTGGCTTCAATCACAGCCGGATCAACGTTGTTCTTGTTGTAAACCAGGCCGACACTGCCTCTGAAGTACGGGACGGCATACGCCAGATCCGGGTCATAGGCTTTCTGCATTTCAACCGAAACCGGGTCCAGCTGATCCAGATTTGTCAGGGCATCCTTGTCCAGCTCCTGCAGCATGCCTTCGTCGATCAGCCGTTCGATGCTGTAGTCAGACGGCACCAGCACATCGTAGGCACTGCCGCCCAGCAGCTTTGTATACATGGTCTCATTCGAATCGAATGTTTCGTAGTTGACCTTAGCATTGTACATCTTCTCAAAGTCGTTCAGGACACCGTCACCGATATATTCGCCGGCATTGTAAACGTTGATGACGCTGCAGCCGTAAAGTTCCTTGGCATCCTTGGTTTCCTCAGAACCAGAAGAGCCGGAGCCGCTGCAGGCTGTCAGCACGCCGAGGCTGCTGATCAGAAGAATTTTAGAGAGTGACTGCTTTTTCATTTTTCTTTCCCTTTCTTTCCCGAATCATCGGAACAACATTCATGAGAATCAGTACGATGGTAATAACGTAGACGATAATGGCAGACAGTGCGTTGATGGTCGGGTTGACCCGCTTGACGGCACCGTAGACGTAGATTGATATGTTCGACACACCGGGACCGGTTGTGAACAGTGAGATAACGAAGTCATCGAAGGACATCGTGAAGGCAACCAGCGCGCCCGACACGATTCCCGGACGGATCTGCGGGATGATAACCTTCCAGAGCGCCTGCATCGGGGTGCAGCCAAGATCCATGGCCGCTTCCGCCAGGTTGGGGTCCAGCGTGCGCAGCTTCGGCATGACCGACAGGATCACATACGGGATACAGAACGCTATATGCGCCAGCACCATGGTCACGAAGCCGGTCTTGATCTTCAGCGATGTGAAGAACAGCATGAACCCGATGGCGGTAACAATATCCGGGTTGAGCATCGGCAGGTTGTTGACCTGGGTGATGGTCTCCCGCAGGATGCGGTTGCTTTTGGACAGGCCGATGGCTGTGATCGTGCCGACAATTGTGGAGACAATCGTCGCAATCACCGCACACAGGACCGTATAGCCGATGGCAGACATGATCATCCGGTCAGCGAACATCTTCTCATACCACTGCAGGGAGAACCCTGTGAAGCGGCTGAGTGACTTGGATTCATTGAAGCTGAACAGCACCACGTACAGAATCGGCAGATAGAAGAAGGCCAGGATCACAGCCACATAGATGCGCTCGTACAGTTTTGTCTTGTGTTCCATCAGTCGAGCACCTCCTTGTTCTCATGATCCAGCTTGCGCATGACATACATCGAAATCAGGATGATGATCGCCATGATCAGGCTGATTGCCGAGCCGAAGTTCCAGTCGCCGGATGTGATGAAGTAGTCTTCAATCAGGTTGCCGATCAGCACATACTGGCCGCCGCCGAGGAATTTCGGGATAAAGAAGCTCGAAACCGCCGGCAGGAACACCAGGGTAATGCCGCTCACCACACCGGGCAGCGACAGCGGCAGGATCACCCTTCTGAAGGTTTCGGCATCGTTGGCCCCCAGGTCATGGGAAGCGACGATGAGGTTCGGATCGATCTTGGAGAGTGAAGTGTAGATTTCCAGAATCATGAAGGGCATGAAGTTGTAGATCATGCCGACATATACCCGCATCTCGGTGCTGAGGTCCACATAGCCGAGGAGTCCTCTCCAGGCATAGGTCCTGACCAGCACGTTGATCCACATCGGCAGGGTAACCAGCAGGATCATGATCGCCTGGTTGTTCGGCTTCATCTTGGCAAAGATATATGCTGTCGGATAGCCGATCAGGATGCACAGGCCGGTGGTGATAAAGGCCATCTTCAGGCTTCGCCAGAGCACGGTCGGGAAGATCGTGTCCCGGAAGAAGCGGGCAAAGTTATCAAGTGTGAACTGGAAGGTCAGTACCGAATTGCCCTTGACCGTGAAGGCATAGAGCACAATCATGACCATCGGCAGGACAATCATGACGAAGGCCCAGACAATATACGGATAGACCATCTTGCTGAAACTCTTCATGCTTACACCATCTTTCTCATGACGTGGATGTCTTCCGGATTCCAGCGCAGGCCGATCCTCTGTCCTTCCCGGATATGATCGGTCGTTTCGATCTTGAGCTCACGGCCCTGGGTGGAGAAGGTTACCTGGTAGTCACCTTCCTTGATGTTTTCATCGTCGAAGTCATATTTGACATCCCAGATTTCAACCCGGGAATCATCTTCAAGGTTCCAGGCAGCGGCGTCGGCCCAGCGGATCAGGTCGGTGTCCAGGGCCACGGACTCCTTGATTTCCTCTACGGTCTTGTAGAAGTCGAAGGCCTGGATCGCTTCTTCGTGTTCCTTGTCTTCAACGGCAGCCGGCCGGACGACATGGATGTTGACGGTGATGCTGGTGCCCTTCTCTGTCGCGAATGTGCAGTGATAGGTGCCGACCTCTTCCTTGACGTCATAGCTGACTTTGGTCAGGGAAACATAGTCATCATCGTCATTCCAGGCCTGGGCATTGGCTCTGGTGATGGCTTCGCTGGTTGTCAGGGACGGGACGTCCTCGATGTCCATGGTGAAGCCGGATGCGCTGATCCGTTCGTGCGCCTCTTCGTTGACCACGTCATGTTCCCCGGTAACATGCAGGGTGACGGTCTTGGAGGTGCCGGACGAGGTTTCGGCAATCACTTCGTAATGCACGCCCTTGAACAGTACGGATTTCACTTCGCCGTTCAGCAGGCCGCGGTTGCGTTCCACGATATCGATGTCTTCCGGCCGGATGACAACATCCACCGGTTCATTGTCATGGAAGCCATGGTCGACACACTCGTAGTCATTGTCATCGAAGTGGACCAGGTAGTCCTTCTTCATGATGCCGTCCATGATATTCGAGTCGCCGATGAAGCGGGCGCAGTATTCATTGATCGGTTCGTTGTAAACTTCCGTCGGCGTGCCGATCTGCTCGATTTCACCGTCTTTCATGATGACGATCTTGTCGGACATGGTCAGCGCTTCTTCCTGGTCATGGGTGACGAAGATGAAGGTGATGCCGACTTCCTGCTGGATCTGCTTGAGTTCCAGCTGCATTTCCTTGCGCAGGTTCTTGTCGAGGGCACTCAGCGGCTCATCCAGAAGCAGGACCTTGGGTTCATTGACCAGGGCCCGGGCAATGGCAACCCGCTGCTGCTGGCCGCCGGACATCAGGGAGACATCCCGGTGTTCAAAGCCTTCCAGGCCGACGAGGGAAATCATACGTCTGACCTTCTGGTCGATGATGTCCTTCGGTTCCTTCTTGATCTGCAGGCCGAAGGCGATGTTGTTGTATACATCCAGATGCGGGAAAAGCGCATATCTCTGGAAAACGGTATTGATATCCCGCTTGTAGGCCGGGATCCCGGCGATATCCTGCCCGTCAATCAGCACATGGCCTTCATCGGGATCAAGGAAGCCGGCGATGATCCGCAGCAGCGTGGTCTTGCCGCAGCCGGACGGGCCCAGCAGGGTGACGAATTCATTCTCTTCAATATCCAGCGAGATGCCCTTCAGCACCACCTGGTTATTGAATGTCTTGACGAGATTTTTTACCTGAACGAGTTTTTTCATGATCTGTCCCTCTCCTAGAAAATCGGCGGCGTGCTGATCCAGAGCACACTGGCCGGACGGTCTGAACGGTTTTCCAGATAATGGCTGGCATCCCCGCTGATGTAGAATGTTTCACCTTTGCGTACAAGACTCCCCTTTCTGTCCTGTCCGCGGACCAGATAGATCCTGCCGTTGAGCACGTAGCCCATTTCCTGTCCCTCATGGGGATCAATGTGCTTGGACTGGGCGCCCGGCTGCAGTTCCAGCAGGATCGGCTCCATGTCGTTCTTCTGGGCATTCGGCACAATCCAGTGAATGGTCTGTGTCGCCTGCTCATCGAGGAACGCGTCTGCCTGGGTGAAGACGACCTTGCTGTCGGCTTCTTCGGCAAAGAACGTGGACATGGTTGTGCCCAGCGCCTCCGTGATGTCCTCCAGTGTCTGGATGGACGGTGAAGCGAGATTGCGTTCCAGCTGGGACAGAAAGCCTTTGGTCAGCTCGGTCCGGCTGGCCAGTTCCTCCAGCGTCAGATCATTTTTGATGCGCAGCTGGCGGATTCTTTTTCCAATGTCCATGGCAGCCTCCTTGTTTAGCAATTCTAAACATTTCTTTTCTGATTATGAAACCCAGATCATTATATAAAAAGTGCCGCGGATTGCAACACTTTTTTAAACTTTTTGTTTAATTATTCTAAACTGCCGGGATTATTCGAGAATGTAGGCAAAATACTCCCCTTTATCCGGATAGTATTCCAGCATCCTGTCATAGAAATACTGTTTGATTTCCGGTGTGTACTCCCCCGTCAGCTGGTATACTGTCAGCTTCAGCCCGGCAATGGTACGCTCGTGCACCGGCGTGTAGACAGCCTGGACCAGCGGTTCATGCCAGACTGCTTCGGTAATGATGTCATACATGTGCTGATAGTCAGGATTGATGTACTGGATCGGGTCGATTGTAATGACGTAACTGAGTTCCCCCAGATTGTGCGGGAAGCCGTCCCGGATATCCAGAACCGCCTGATAGAGCAGCGGGGGATGGATGTCCGGCAGGATCGAATTGCGGATCATGTCCTCATTCAGTACGGCCGAACCGCTCGACAGGTAGAAGTACATGCCTTCTCCGCCCCGTTCCCGCAGCCACCAGGCGAAATCCGCTATTTCCTGCTTATAATCCAGCTTTTCCGGCGTCTTCCTCAAGGCCGTGAACAGCGGGAAACGGATCCGGTTCGGGTAAAAGATCAGCGCCAGCTGGCAGAGCAGCACGACATAGACAAGGGGCCGTCCCCAGCGGGCATCCGGCCGGATAAAGTGATACAGACCGTACCCGAACAGTATCGTCAGGGACGGCAGGATGATGCAGTAATGATGGTATTCATATGACTGGATGCTCCAGAAGAGCGCCGTCGGCACAATGATTGTAACAAGCAGAATGACCAGCGGCTCCCGTTTACGCAGCCGGGCAAGCATCCACACGCCATGCAGGCACACCGCCGTCATTACCGGCGACAGGTAATTGATAAAGCCGGCCAGCTTGCCCTCTTTGTCGTTGTAGGCAAAGTCTTCCGAATAGTTGTTGCCCAGAATCCGCATGACGTACGGCCGGTAGAACACCAGCAGCACGGCCAGCAGGACCAGGCCGGACAGGATCATCCGGGCAAAGTCCTTTCCCGCTTTTGCCGTAAACGGCCTGAAATGATAGTGGAACAGGAATTTGATTACATAGCAGAGGTAGAAAACAACCAGCGAATACAGATACCAGCGCCGGAAGAAGATCATCAGGAAACCATACAGATTCACACTGAGATTATCAACCAGGTCAATCTTTTCAAAATCTTCAAACAATATCAGGACATAGACCATGGCCAGGAATACCATTCCGCCAAGATCCACTTCCCCGAAGAAAATCGTGTAGTAAACAGGATAAAAGACAAGCGCACCGCCGACCGGCAGCCACTTCCGCCCGGAACAGTACCGGAAATACAGCAGCTGCATGATCATTATGAACGGCAGGTAGTACGCGGCCATGTTGGTCAGGCAGAAGAAGCCGTAGCCGGTATTCAGGATACTGGAGGAAAAGGTCAGCAGCGCCGGCAGATATGTATAGTCATCCCGCAGCAGTGACTGCTGGATCAGCGGCAGGATGCCCTGCGGGTTCTCAAAAAACATTTCCCGCAGCTGCAGCACCCTGGTCCAGTGCCAGGCATAATCATATGCATAAACGGTGTCTTCCAGCCGGAAAAAAATAAAAATGCCAAGGCCGAGCACGGTCCCGATGATCAGTGTGTTCAGCAGGATCCGCTTCCCGTAAGCCCGCATGACGGCCCGCCAGGATTCTTTTCTTTTCAGCAGAAAAAAGGACAGCAGCAGGACTGCCGGATATATGCTGACGATGCCGATGCGGAGAAGATTCCGGAGTATATGTTCCATCGCAACAATTATACATGATCCGTCTGCTTTCCGGACGGAAATAGAAAAGAGGCATTTCTGCCTCTTTCAGTCAGGTTATTTACTTTGTCCTGGCAACCAGCTGTTCCAGCACGCCTTCCGGCTGGAAGCCGATGATGGAACCGGCAACTTCGCCGTCCTTGAAGCCAATCAGGGTCGGGATGGACATGATGCCGTACATGGCGGCGATGTCCGGTGTGTTGTCGACGTTAACCTTGACGAAGGCAACATCCGTGTGCTTTTCGGCAAGCTTTTCAACCAGCGGGCTGACCATCTTGCACGGACCGCACCAGTCGGCGTAGAAGTCAACGAAGACAGACTTGCTGTCCTTGAGAAGCTGTTCGTATTCTGCTTTGTTTTCAATAATTCTCATGAGTATATTCCTCCTTCATTCCGTGATAATTATTGCATAAAATATAATTTCGTCAACGCAATTGCTCAGAGCCTGTAAGCGGCCGCTTTGTCAAGGATCACTGTGACATCTTCGTGATTCTGCAGGATGCTTGCCGGGCAGTCCTCGCTCACCGGTCCCCTGAGCATGCCGTACACCGCGTCTGCCTTGTTCGTGCCTGTCGCTATCACCAGGATCTTCCGGGCCCGCATGATTGTCCCAAGCCCCATCGTGACTGCCTGCTTCGGCACCTGGTCAATATCATTTTCAAAGAAGCGGGCATTGTCCCGGCGGGTCTGTTCGGCAAGTTCGGCGACATGGGTCAGGGAATCAAACGGTGTCCCCGGTTCGTTGAAGCCGATGTGGCCGTCCGCGCCGATTCCGAGTACCTGGAGGTCAATCGTCACGTCTTTCAGGCTCTCCTCATACTTCGCGCATTCTGTTTCGGGATCTTCCGTATCACCGCATGGGATATGGACATTTTCCTCGGGAATATCGATACCCTCAAAGAGATTTTCGTGCATGAAGGTCCAGTAACTCAGATCATGGCTGCGCGGCAGGCCGATATACTCATCAAGATTCCATGTCCGCACCTTGTCATATGACGTTCCTTCCGCATTGTGGTCGGCACTCATCTTCTTATACAGGCCGATCGGGCTTGATCCGGTTGCCAGGCCGAGAACCGGCTCCGGCAGAATCTTGACCGTCTCCTTGACAATCCTGAAAGCCTCCCTGCTTACCTCTTCATAATTGTCCGCTACAATTACCTTCAGCATACATATTCCCCCTGATATTATGCATCATATCATAAAATGCCGGTCCTCATGACCGGCATGTTCTATTCCTGAATACTGTCATCGTACACAATGACAAGATTGGTCAGTTTCCAGTCATTCTGGCTGTTCTTCACAAAGAACAGCTGGTATGTATTGGAATACGTTCTGTTCACGGAGGTTGTCGAAACAATATAATCAAACGAAATCGAACCAATGAACGCGTTCTCTCCGACCGGCATGACATCAAACACTTTCATGTTCCTGAATTCGATGGATTCATGGCTGGCGAACCACTGGTTGTCGAAGCCGCGGATGTTGTTATAGAACTCTGTATAGGGATACAGATGCCGGTTCAGCGAGTAGAATGTGCCGTCTCTTGTGATGTATTTGCAGTAGTCAATTGACACGGTTTCGATTTCTTCCGTGAACTCTGCCAGCTGTTCTTCTGACGGCTTCTTTCCGATATAGTAAAGATTTGTCGTATGATCCCGGACGTACATGTCGGTCTGGGGCTGCTTCAGCTCGATATCGGGTGTATGGATGAAGCCGCGGACCAGGTACTCGGCCGCCTTCGGCATTTTCGCATCCAGGTCCAGGTCACGGAAGCCGTACGGTATGGTCAGTTCCTTGTAGTAGGCCTCATTATTGGTGACATCCACATTGTTGATGGTAAAGCCGTTGCCGGTATAATCATCAAAGTAATACTCACCGCTCGGACTCAGCGTGCGCACTTTCCAGGTTTTGCTGCCGGCGGGCTTAGTCAGTTCAATAATGCAGATCTGTTCTCTTTCGTAGTAGACGTTGTAAAACTCGTTCTTCCCGTCGGTCCAGGAGAATGATGTTGTCAGGCCCCAGGAATTCTTGCCGTTATAGGTGGAGAACAGATACTCGGCAACATCTTCCTTACTGTTGAACTCAACGAAATAGTCCACGTCATCCTGGTACAGGCCGTCCCAGTCCTGGTTGCCGACTCTTTCAAAATAAGTTGTCATTGCACCGTTGATGCTCTCCGCTTCATAGCGTTCCAGCCAGTACCAGAGATAACCGAGGCCGGCCCCCAGCACAACGGCAGCGGACAGGAAAAGCTTCAGCAGGAAAAAGTAAAACTGCCTGCCTGTCTTGACTCTTTCTTCATAGCTGCGCTCATCTTTTTCCTTTACTCTACGAGCCATGCTGTCGGTACTGACCTTCCTTCTCCCATTGTAACGATGCTGTTGATAATCTCTCCGTCATAGACCATGACCGAGGAACTGCCGCCGTCCAGATTGGCCGCGTTAATGGCGCCGTACTGCTGCATTATCCTGATGCAGTCTTCATAGGATGCACCCAGGCTGGATGTCTGCCGGCCGTCAATGACCAGCAGAAGCACTGTGCCGTCTGCGGTCTGTCCGATCACCGTGCGGGGATTCAGGCCGCCGCCGGTCCCGGTAACAGTAATCTTATTGCCATCCACGATAAATACAGGGCCGAACGTAACAGCATCACGAATGCCCCAGTCAAGGGCTTCCTGCGCTGTCATGTTCCCCACGATCAGATGATTCTCCTTATTAAAACCGATGACGGAATTCCAGTCACTGGGCTTTCCGTAAATCAGTTCCCCGTCCCTGATGATGATGCCATAGGGTATCGAGCCGTCCCCCTGGCCGTTGGGGTCATCAAAACCGCCGGCATTGATCCCGGCAACAGCACCTGTTGCCCGGACATAATCCTGCACCAGATACTCCCCTGCTTCTTTCGGATCAAGCAGTGAATTGACCCCCAGTTTGATCCGTGAAGGATCCCGGACCATCATCATCTTGCCATGGAATGTTGAACCGGAAACATCTTCAATAATGATCAGGTCCTTCTCATCTTCCGGAAAGACGAATTCAACATTGTTGTTTATGGATAAACAGTCTGTATAATCAATGCTGTTCTTGTACAGGATTTCATTGATCTGATCATCCATGAAGAACAGGTGCGCCAGCCGCTTGCCGCGCCTTGTTTCCATCAGTGTTGAGACAACAAGGTTGCTGAAAGTCGGTGAAGGTCCCTTCAGTATAATCAGTGCCGCAGCATATCCGAATATCAACCCGGTCAGAAGTACCGTACAGGCAATGAGTATTGTCTGCCGGCTGAATCTTCTGATCCCGGCTTTTAGTCTTCTTTTCCGTTTTGCCATAGAATTGTCTGTATCAGATAAACCGACGTTAATTATAACATAGGTCACCGTTTCATTCTCTTAAGAATCACACTGAAAGAAAAGCTGTGTACCGTATGCATACACAGCTTTTTCCTTTATTTGGTTCCTCAGCCTTCCGGCGTCTGTTCTGCCGGCGGTTCAGAAGGAGCCGGACAGTCTGCCTCAGTGTAATGCCATGTGCCGTCTGAGCAGACGACATAGGCCGGACAGGCCTCAACAGAATCAGCCGTACTGCCGTCCCAGCAGGAGACAGGTGTCGGCTGCGGGGCCGGGCAGTCTGCCTCAGTGTACTTCCACGAGCCGTCTGAGCAGACGACATAGCCCGGGCAGGCACTCAGATCACTGGCAACGCTGCCATCCCAGCAGGTAACTGTCTGCGGATCCGGCATGGTCGGTTCGGCAGAGGCAGTAGGCTCTGCACTGTCCGTCGGTTCCGGACCTGGTGAGTCTGATGGTGTCGGCGATGGTGAAGCACTTGGCGTCGGGCTGGCCTCCGCATCCACCTTCTTGCACTCTTTATAGCCGTCACCGGTATAGCCGCCGTCACATACACATGTGTTGCCGTTCCAGG
>JAFOIT010000101.1 GCA_017420585.1 Solobacterium sp. | reverse complement strand
TGCAACAAGGTCAGGGGCATCCGCGCGGCCATCTGTTCCGAACCGTATACAGCCCGCTATTCCCGGCTGCACAACAACTGCAATATGCTCTGCTTCGGGGCCCGGGTAATTGGCGTAGAGATGGCCAAGATGATGATCACGGAATTCCTGCACACGGAATTTGAGGGCAGCCGGCATGCCCGGCGGGTTGCCATGATCATGGATATTGAAAAAAGAAACACAGAATCTGAGGACAGATGAAGAACAGAGTTCTGAAAATTGCGGCTGCCGCCGTCCTGGTGCCGGCAGTCCTGTATTTCATGCCGCTGGTGGTAACAGATGCCGGCAGTCCGGATGGCCGTATCTGGCATGTGCCGGCGTTTTCCTCTGTGCGGGAGGTCACGGACGACCAGGTGAACATCACCGCGTTCCGCAGTGCCTACGCCCTGGGGAAAGACGCGGAAAATGCCATGCATTCCTATGAGGAAAGCAAATGCTACGGCATGACATATTACTTCGACGAAGTCAATGATGTGTCGTTTACCGGCTATGAAGTGGCCGGGGGGCTGCCTGCGCAGGTGACATACCGTTATGTGCCGGGAAACGCCTGTGCCGGCTGGACGCTGGATGATGAGGTTGCCTGGGAAGACGGGGACCCGCAGGCGGTGGATCCGCACATGACCCCGCAGGAAGCCATGGAGAAAAACTGGTATGTTGTCCAGGACGGCAAGATCCTGAATATACCCCAGTACTATGATTTTGCCCGCATGGTCAAGCAGGGGGTATTCTGCGTCAAGCGGACAGTGATCTATGAACAGGATCACATGAAGATCATCGATGTGCAGCTGCTGGAGTCGGGCCGCTTCCTGGTTACCGTGACAGAAGACGGGGAAAAGAATGCCCGTGAATACGGCCGGTTCTCGGAAGCCGAGATCAACGGTCAGAAATATGCCAGTGTCTATTACGGAAGCCTGGAGGATGAACCGATTCCGCTGTATCCGGTGGAATAGCCCTTACGGGCTTTTTTTGATACTATTTTACTGATGAAAAGGAAACTTCTGATTTGCCTGGCAGGGATTGCGGCCGCTGCCGCGATGATCCTGCCGATAAAAGCGGATGAGCCGTCGTTTGACTGCTGGTTTTCCTATCCGGGCAGTCATTCGGCAGATGATGCGCGGAATGATTACTATGCCTTCCAGGGAAGTACTGAACTGGTGCAGACCGTCTGGAAAGATGAAACGGTTTTCTTTAAGATTGCTGTTCAGGCGGAGCAGGACACAACCCTGTATGCGGAGGTCAGCGGGCTGAAACAGGCAGAAGCGGAAGTGTGCCATCTGGAAAATATCCGTACCAGCATGGGCATCGGCCTGGAGAATGCCGCGCCTGTCAGGGAGATCCCCGACCTGGTGGTTCCCGGCGCAGAACTGCCGCTTACTGCCGGTGATACCGGTTTCTTCTGGATCAGGGTCCATGTCCCGGCCGCGGCAGCCGCTGCCGAAGAACCGGGGATCGTTACAATCCGGGATGCCGGCGGCAGTCAGAAGGAATGCCGTCTGACCCTGCGGATCCTGCCGCTGCGCCTGCCGCAAGAGCGGGCATATTCCGTCAATCTCTGGCAGTATCCGTATGTTTCCCTGCAGTACTACGACTGCCTGCAGGGGCAGGAACCGTTTTCTGCCGGGCATGTCAAGGAACTGCGGCAGGAACTGGAACTTTACCGGGAAACCGGCGGGAATGCCGTTACGGTGACGGTTGTCCCGGAGCCCTGGGGCCATCAGACGTATTATGATACCCCGTCCATGGTGGTCTGGCACCGGCACGATGACGGCTATTACAGCTTTGATTTTTCGCTGCTGGAACAGTGGGTGAAGCTCTGCGAGGAGTGCGGCATCAACGGCCGGATTGACACATATTCACCGCTGCCATGGGATGGTTCTGTAACGATCATCCGCGATGATCAATCCGAAGAACGGCTGTTCCTGACCCCGGGCACCTACAACTGGAGTGCCGCCTGGGAAGCGTTCCTGTATGCCTATATGGATTTCCTGGAGAAAAACGGCTGGTTTGACAGGACATATCTGTGCCTGGATGAGCGGGATGCGGAAGCGGCCCGGGCAGTGCTGGACCTTGTCGGCAATGTGCAGAACAGCAGCGGGCAGTCTTTCCGCGTGAGCGTGGCCGTCAACCGCTGGGAGGATGTCGCACTGTATGACCAGGCCGATGACATCTCGATTTCGCTGAGCATTATCCCGAAAGATCCGGCCCAGCTGCAGGAAGTGCTGAGCCGCCGGCAGAATATGAACCATACGACCACGCTGTACAACTGCACGGGGACTTACCCGAGCGCGTTTACCTACAGTGAACCGGATGAAACGATCTGGATGTTTGACTACCTGAGCACTTCGGGATTTACGGGCTATCTGCGCTGGGCGCTGGATGCGTGGCACGACAATCCGTACATGGATATGCGGGACAGGAACTTCGAGGCCGGTGATTCGTTCATGATCTATCCGGACAGGAAGGATGCCACGGACCCGCAGCCCTGCCGCAGCCTGCGCACGGAGATGATCATTGCCGGCAGCCAGCGGGCGGAAAAACTGAAGATCCTTGTCGAGCGCTGTCCGCAGCTCTGGCAGGATATCGGCATGATCAGCCGGCCGTCCGGGCAGATCAATGCCTGGGGGGCCATGACCGGGACTGAAGCAGCGGCCGCGGCTGTCACGGAAGAAGTCATGCTGGTACAGGAACTGATGGCACAGTACGAAGAACAGCTGGCCGATCCGTGGAAGGGCAAAACAAAAAGCCGGCATCGCCTGCCGGCCTGAGTGGGACGGTTTCATCAGAACTGTTTCATGACGGTGATGAGCATGTCCGCCGAGTGCCGGGCAGCTGCGGATTCAAAGGCGATATAGTCCATGAGGTCCGAGCCGTCTGCCTTGTCGGAAATAGCCCGCACAATGACAAAGGGAATACCGTTGATCCAGGCGGTCTGGGCTATGGCGCTGCCTTCCATCTCGCAACAGTCCGCGTGGAATGTATCACGGATCCACTGTTTCTTCTCCGCATCACTGATAAACTGGTCACCGCTGGCAATCCGGCCTTCAAGCAGGTTGATGTCAGGCGCTGCCTGCCGGATGGCGGCAGCGATTTTTTTTCGCAGCTCCGCGTCAGCCGGAAAAGAGGCCGTTCCCAGCTGGGGCACTTCACCCTGCTGATAGCCGAACATTGTGGCATCGAAATCGTGGTGGACAACATCCGTGGAGACAACGAAGTCACCGATATCAAGCACGTTGTTCAGGGAACCGGCAATCCCGGAATTGATGACATGCGTTACCCGGAAGTGATCGATCAGGATCTGGGTGCAGGCGGCGGCGCTGACTTTGCCGATGCCGCTCTGTACAGCCACCACGTCCATATTGCCGATGGTGCCCTCCGTGAATTCCATGCCGGCGACGGTCACCGTACGGGTAATATTCATTTCATTTCGGAGCGCCGCGATTTCATCACGCATGGCTCCGATCAATCCGATTTTCATGGGAAAATCCTCCTTGTTCCGCCGTCTATTCTAGCATAAAGAAAACCTGCACGAACGCATGCAGGTCAATGTCATCTGGTCGGAATAATGGGATTCGAACCCATGACCTCTTGAACCCCATTCAAGTGCGCTACCAAGCTGCGCTATATTCCGGCATTCAGGACACAGATATTCTACCATGACTCATGTTTTTTTTCACGGTATGGTTAACAGAAGTACACCGGAACCGTTATAATAATTACTGTCCGGAGGAATGAAAATGGCAGTACAGCAGCAGAACGCACCCACCAGATCGGCAGATCTGTTTGCGGAAACAGAAGAACAGAAGAATACATCGGGCCGCGGGACAGCGGAGAAGGCCGAAAAGAAGGGTTCTTCCTGGAAGAAGTTTTTTCTGTCGATTTTGACTGTGGCCGTTGCCTATACCGGGCTGCAGTTCTACAACCGGACAGCCCTGTTTGTGAACAAGTCATCCGCCCCGGACGGATATCTCGCGCTTGAGGATTACCTGCTGGTGGATGAGGATATGGAACCTACGGACAGCCTGAACAGCCTGTTCTTTGAAGACCAGTGGGTCTACCGCAGCTACGCGGATTATTATGACGCCCGTTCCACCACCTTCGGCCTGGCACCCGGGGCCAGCTGGCAGGAATTTGTGGAGCTGTACGGGGATTATACGGCCTACTCCATCCATATTGATCCGGAGGAAGAGGTGCCGTATAACATGCGCGACGATGAATACTATTCCACGCATTATCTGGAATACATGAATATCGCTGACTTTGACCGGGATTACATCCAGACCGGGCGCGTTGACCTGAAGGACAACAGTATCTATATTTCGTTCCGTGCCGCTGTCTGGGGCAATAAGATTGCCTACAGCGAGAAGGAATACCAGAAGATCATTGACCGGCATTACGACAGCATGTGGCCGGACGGCAGTGTCTTCGATCCGCTGGTCCAGCGCTACGAACTGGAATTTGATTTCTATCCGTCCAGCCATCATACCTATGAGACAGTCCCGGACGGAACCCTGGAGTATATCAGCACATATCATTACGCATACTGAAAATGAAAACAGGCGCTGCGCCTGTTTTTCTGTCATGGCACCCCCAGTAGGAATCGAACCTGCAACTAACCCTTAGGAGGGGTTTGTAATATCCTTTTTACTATGGGGGCATGTATATGTATTATACATGTTTTCTTCTGTTCCGGCAGAAAAAAAGGCATAATAAGGAAGATGGAGAACTTGATATGAAGAACAGAATACTGGTAATCGGCTCAACGGTAGCCGATGTGCATATCACGCTGGATCATCTGCCGTCCCTGGAGGAGGATGTACATCCGCGGGGACAGCGCCTGGCCCTTGGCGGCTGCGCGTACAATGTCGCTTCGGCGATTGCGGCGCTGGGTATGCCGTATACACTGTTCTCGCCGGTCGGGAAGGGGATATACGGTGATTTTATCCGGACTGAATGTACCCGGGGAGAGGTGCACCCGGTTCTGGAAAGTGAAGAGGAAAACGGGTGCTGCTACTGCCTGATCGATGACAGCGGCAACCGCACGTTCATGTCCCTGCACGGGGCGGAATACAGATTCAGGCGGGAATGGTTTGACGACCTGGATCTGTCCGGCTATGGGTGGATTTACGTCTGCGGGCTGGAAATCGAAGAGGAGACCGGGAAGAACATCATTGCTTTCCTGCAGACCTGCGGAAGTCATCCGGTCTGCTTCGCGCCGGGGCCGCGGATTCTCGCGATTGACCGCGGACGCTGCCGGCAGATGATGGAACTGGCTTCGCTGATCCACCTGAACAGGACGGAAGCGGTATCGTGGCTGCAGCGGGAAGGGATTACCGCGGAAACAGCCGCTGACGCCGCAGCGGCGCTCAGTCAGGTCAGCGGGGCGGATACGGTCGTGACGGACGGCAGCCGGCCGGCGGCAGTATGCATGAACCGTGAAGTGCATACAATCCCGGTTGAACCGGCGGAACAGGTCAACGGGACCGGGGCCGGGGATGCGCATGCCGGCGCGATCCTGGCTGCGCTGGCAGCGGGCAGGAATCTGCCGGAAGCCGTTGCCCTGGCCGGGCAGGTGAGCCGGCTGGTGGTGCAGAGCAGCAATTCCTCACTCAGCCGCGAAGAACTGCTGGCCGGAGGGATCCGGCTGTGAAAAAGAACCGCCGCAGCCCGGTCCAGACCCTGGAACAGTCCCCGGCTGTCCTGCCGTTGGACCAGCAGAGTGAAGGATACCTGTTTGCGGAGATCCGAATGCCGGAAAACCTGGCCGGATATGAATTCCGGGAATGCACGTTCCGGAAGGCGGCATTCAATGGCCGGATGCGCGGCTGCCTGTTTGCGGACTGCATATTTGAACACTGTGACCTGAGCAATCTTGATTTCCGTGAATGTGCTTTCCGGCGGTGCGAGTTCCATGCCTGCCGGCTGACCGGAACGGACTTCTCGGGTTCCTCGTGGCAGGATGTGCTGCTGGCCGGCTGTAAAGGCAGCTATGCCAACTTCAGCGGCGGGACCATGAAAATGTGCGGGTTCCGGGATAATCTGCTGAACGAGGCGGCTTTCACAATGTGCCGCTGGCAGGATCTGGAGCTGGCCGGATGTGATCTGACCGGCAGTGAATTCCTGGATACATCCCTGAAGGGCGTGGATCTTTCCGGCAATATCATCGACGGCATCCTGGTGGAACCGAAAGGCCTGCAGGGCGCAGTCATCAGCCCGGAACAGGCAGTTCTCTGTGCGGCGCTGCTGGGCATGAAGATCCGGCAGTGATTTCACAAATATTTCACAATTCATGCATAGATGTTTCACAAGTACCGGCTATTATAAAAACAACCAAGCATTGCTTGATATTTCTTTCCCCCAAATTAAGAAACGGAACCTGTATTTGCGGCAGGTTCCTTTTCATTGTAAAGACAAAAAAAAACAGGTTCCCGCACGGGAACCTGACCGGATCAGTTGAAGTAAACGTAGGGGTTTTCCGG
>JAFOIT010000100.1 GCA_017420585.1 Solobacterium sp. | reverse complement strand
CAGATGTGAAAGATACATTTGATTATGTGTTTGTAGTAGAAAATGAGGCAGGAGATCCCGGAATGATGTTGTTGTGTCTCAGAAGAGCTAATTTCCTAAATTTCAGATGGGACAGAAAGTCTAGATCCGAATATCGTTCTGTTGGGCCAAGATTGAGAATGAGAGCGAATATGACGTGAGGTGATGATCCGGACTTTATCTATTTAGTACCGGAAAAGAGCTGGGGAAGATAAGAAAAATACACCTTAGTATCACAAAAGAAATTACTAAAAAATGGCCGGAAGCAGCATGCTCCCGGCCTTGTTTAATTTATTTTGAAGTATTATCTCTCCGCCGTCAGTTTCCTGATCCTGTCTATGAACAGCTGTACTGCCGGGGAGAACACCTGGTATTTCTTCCAGATCAGGCTGCCTGCGTATTTCATTGCCGGCACCAGCGGGCGGATGCACAGGGGACTGTCACCTGTGGTGTTGATCAGGCTGTCAAAGCAGATCGCGTAGCCCAGGCCGTCCTCCACCAGGAGGGAAGCGTTGTACACCAGGTTGTAGGTTGCCGCAATGCGCAGCTCCGGCAGTTCCCCCGATCCTGAGAAGAAGGGCAGGGATGCCCTTGATACGATCAGCGGCACATCCTGCAGGTCGCTGTAGTGCAGCTCCTCCCGTTGCGCCAGCGGGCTGTCCTTCGGCATGAGCACCCCGAAGCTGTCTTCGGCCGGCAGCGGGATGGACTGGAAGAGTGTATGGTCCACCTCCGTAAAGATCACGGCAAAATCGATCAGCCCGTTGTTCAGTTCATCAATCAGGTCCTGCGTGTCACCGCTGGTGATATGGAAACGGATATCCGGGTATTCTTCCGCCAGCTGCGCGGCAGCCCGGGAAAGATAATGAAACGAAATGGATTCACCGGCCCCGATCCGTACGGTCCCGGTCACGTGGTTTTTGATCTGGGAGATCTCCTCCTCTGTCATCTGCATGAGCCGCACCATTTCCTCGGCCCGCTTCCGCAGCACCATGCCTTCTTCCGTCAGGGTGATCTTCCGGTTGCCGCGCGCAAACAGCGACACACCGAGTTCCTCCTCCAGTTCCCGCATCTGCCGGGACAGGGACGGCTGGGCAACGTGCAGTGCCTCCGCGGCCCCCGAGATCGTGCCCTCCCTGACAACTGCCAGGTAATACTGCATTGTCCGGATGTCCATAATCGTTCTCCTTCCTATCCAAATTTATTATAGGAAGGCATATAAAACAAGTATTAGTTTATATGTGGCATAGCAGGTAGAATGAACGTGTAAAGCAAAAACGAAAGGCAGGTAATCATCATATGAAAACAGAAGAACTCGTACTGACCCGGGAATGGGACAAGGTATTCCCGAAAAGCGAAGAGGTAGATCACTGCAAAGTGACGTTCACCAACCATTTCGGCATCACGCTGGCAGCTGACCTGTATATGCCGAAGAACGCGGAAGGTAAGCTCCCGGCCATTGCGGCCGCCGGTCCCTTCGGGGCCTGCAAGGAACAGGTTTCCGGCCTCTATGCCCAGGAAATGGCAAAGCGCGGCTTCCTGGCCCTGGCCTTTGACCCGTCCTTCACCGGTGAGTCCGGCGGTTATCCCCGGGCCATGCATTCACCGGACATCAACGTGGAAGACTTCCAGGCAGCCGTGGATTTCCTGTCCTGCCACGAAAAGGCAGATCCGGAAAGAATCGGTATCATCGGCATCTGCGGCTGGGGCGGCATGGCCCTGCAGACAGCCTGTATTGACACCCGGATCAAGGCCACTGTCATCTCCACGATGTACGACATGTCCCGCATTGCCGGCAACGGTTACTTTGATTCTGCCGACAGCAAGGAAGCCCGAAAGGCAGCCCGGGAAGCGATTAATGCCCAGCGCACGGAAGACTTCCGCACCGGCAGCTACAAGCGGGCCGGCGGGGTTGTGGACCCGCTGCCGGAGGATGCCCCGTTCTTCGTGAAGGATTACTACGATTACTACAAGACAGCGCGCGGCTATCACAAGAGATCACTCAACTCCAATGACGGCTGGAACGTGACGGCCGGCACATCCCTGATGAACATGCGGCTGTTCACCTATGCCGGGGAGATTGACAGCGCGGTCATGCTGATCCATGGCGACAAGGCGCACTCCTGCTACATGAGCCGGGATACATTCAAACTCCTCAACGGGGACAACAAGGAACTGGTCATCATCCCGGACGCGGTGCATACCGACCTGTATGACGGCGGCGGGAAGGACGCCATCCCGTTTGCGAAGATCGAAACATTCTTCCGCACCTGGCTGAAATAAAGCGCCATGCCGGAAGAGGAGGAAATCAGGGAAAACCTGGCCGATGCCGGCTGTGGTCCTGAAGAGGCAGAAACCATCCTGGACTGCATCCGGGCCGGCAACATGAAAAAAGCAGAAAAGCTGATCGGCACATGCCGGAAAAGACAGCTTGCGAAGATCCGCGAGAGCCAGGCGTATATAGACCGGCTCGATTATCTGAGCTGGCGGATCAGTAAAGAAAGGAGCATATCATGAGCAAAGTTCTTATCATTACCACAAGCCTGCGGCCGCAGAGCAATTCCGATATCCTTGCGGCCCGTCTGGCAGCCGGGGCAGAGGCTGCCGGCCACACGGTGGAGACAGTCAGTCTCAAGGGCAAGACAATCCGCTACTGCATCGGCTGCCTGTCCTGCCAGAAGACACAGAAATGCGTGCTGGCAGACGACGCGGTTGAACTGGCGGAGAAAGTAAAGGAAGCGGAGACCCTGGTCTTTGCCACGCCAATCTACTATTACGAAATGTGCGGGCAGATGAAGACCCTGCTGGACCGGCTGAACCCGCTGTATCCTTCCGACTATCAGTTCCGGAAGGTATACATGCTCGCCACCGCGGCCGAAGACGAAGACTACGTCCCTAAGAAGGCGGAAAGCGGGCTGCAGGGCTGGGTTGACTGCTTCGGCAAAGCGGAATATGCCGGCACCCTGTTCTGCGGCGGGATCTCCGATGCCAATGAAGCATACGGCAAGGAAGCGGCACTCGATGCGGCATACCGGTTCGGCAGGGAACTTGCGTAAACACCTTGCCGGCGGGCTGGCCTGCCTGCTCCTGCTGCTGTGCCCCGGCTGCCGGTCCGGGGAAAGTGCGCCGGCTGAAAGCGCGGTATCTGCACCGGCACCTGCCATGGACAGCACAGCGCTGGGCATGCTGATCAATGATACTGAGGTTTCCGTGCAGTGGGAGGACAACGACAGTGTCAGGGCACTCATGGAGCTGGTCCGCGAAGAACCGCTGACCATCACCATGTCACCGTACGGCGGCTTTGAACAGGTAGGGCCGCTGGGCCATGAGCTGCCGCACAATGACACGCAGACCACAACTGCCGGCGGCGACATCGTCCTCTATAACGGGAATCAGATTGTCGTGTTCTACGGCACGAATTCCTGGCCTTACACCAGGCTGGGGCACATCACGGACAAAACGGCTGCCGAGCTGAATGAGCTGCTGGCCGGCAGTGACGTAACCGTTACCATCACCTGCGAATAACCGGGCATGGCAGCACCCGGTTTTTTCTTTCACACCGGCCGGCAGACGGTATAATTTAGAAAACAGAAGCACGACCATGGAGGTGCTCTATGCCGGAAAGAACTGATTATTACCTGAAGCAGTACTCTGATACAGAAGAAGAGCTCATTGTCTTTGTTGTCAAAACAGGCTATTCCCTGAAGCTGCCGGACGGTTCCCGGGACTCGGTGGTATTTCTCGGCATGGTAAAGGACGGTGTGTTTACAAAAGAGCGGGGCCTGCTGGACTGGCTCCGGCATAATGGCTTCCTGTTCAAGTGAAAGAACTATCACTTTGACAAGTACGGTATT
>JAFOIT010000099.1 GCA_017420585.1 Solobacterium sp. | reverse complement strand
TGAACATTCTGACTTCAAATCACTACATGCCGGTATTTATCAACGTCACCGGTTCCATCACCCTGCTCAAAGAATTCATGTATCTGCGTGATACAGAAGCCTGCTTCAACGGCCTGCACGGCACCATGAGCATCGGCTTCCCGCTGATTAAGATGCCGGACGGCACGTTTACCAGAGACTACAAGATGGTCCTGGAATCCATCGGCATTGATGCTGACTACTCATTCCGGTAAACAGGACAGCCCGGTCCGGCAGGTACCGGGTTTTTTTATGCGACGGTTTCCCCACTGGCATGAGCACTTACGGGTTTTTACTATATCATGAATAGAGAAAGAGATTTCATTGGTTCTGTCCTGTGAAAAGGAGGGGATGACTATCAGAAAGACAACTTTGAAACAGAGATTCCGCTACTGGCTGGATTACCGCATGGCGGAAGGCACTGCCAGCATGGTCAAACTGCTGCTGACCATGGTTCTGACCTCCGTAATATTCGTCACCGTTCTCGTATTGCTGTTCCATCTCCACAGCGAAGGCAAGAGTGTCATTGCGGTCTTCTGGGATAACCTCCGTTCCGCCATGTCCTCCTCCTTCCCGTCTTCTGACTCCGGCTCACTGCTGTATATCATCCTGTATACAATCCTGGGCCTGACCGGCATGATCTTCACCGGCATGCTGATCGGTATCTTTTCCAGCACCATGCGCGGCAAGATCATTGCCTTGCAGCAGGATAACCCGGAGATCATTGAGGAAGGCCACACTGTAGTGCTCGGTTTCCGCATTGGTGAGTATGCCCTGCTGAAGGAAATGATCAAGGCAACCGAAAAGGACCGGCGGACGATCGTCGTGGTGGAAAACATGGAGCGTCAGGATATGGAACAGGCCATCCGGAAGAACATTACCGTTCCGAAAAACATCCGCCTGACCGCCATCAAGGCTGATACGACCAGTTCCAACGCGCTGCGCTGCTGCAACATTCCCGACTGTTCCACCCTGGTCCTGCATACCCGCGACAAGGGCCGCACAATCAAAACTCTACTGGCGGTGGAAATCCTCCTGATGAACAGCCGGCAGCGGCCGAAAATCGTTGCTTCCATGGATTCCAATACCCGCGTCTTCTCCCGCGACATGATGAAGGAAAGCGGCATTACCATGCTGCACTCCGGTGATGTCGTATCCCGGATCATCGCCCATTCCACAACCCAGACCGGCATCTATGAAGCCCTGCTGGACATGATTGACTTCGATAACTACGAATTTTACTTCGAGGACCGGCCCGAGCTGGCCGGCCTGCCGTTCGGCGCAGTTGTGCTGGCAGCCCGCAAGGCGATTGTCACCGGGCTGTACCGGAATGAACAGGCCCTGATCAATCCCCCGGCAGATACCGTGATCCAGAAAGATGACACACTCATCGTGTTTGAGGAAGATCCCGGGGACCTGATCCTGAACAAGCCGGCTGAGATTGCCCTGCCGGAACCGGCGGAACCCGTGCCCCTCAAACAGATCCCTGAAGTCGTCATATTCGGAATCAACACTTCCATCGGCACAATCCTGCGTGAATTCCCGGATAACATTGAACGGGTCAGGCTGATCGGACTGTCCCCGCAGGACCGGAGCAGTTTCATCCCGGAAGATGAAGAATATGCGGCGGAACTGACCGCTGATTACCGCAGTACGGAATCCGACCGCAATCTGCTGGACATGATCCGCAATACGGCGCATATCTGCATCCTCTCGGACCGGCGCAAGAAGGAAGAAGATTCTGATACTGAAACCATGCTGCGGATCATCCGCCTGCGGAATCTGAAAAAACGGCACGGTCTTAAATTCACCATAACTGCGGAAATGCGCTGTGAAAACAACCGGAACCTGATCACGTCACAGGACAGCGAAGACTTCATCGTCGCCACCGACCTGTCATCCATGATGCTGGCCCAGATCTCGGCTGATGTCCGGCGGGCCCCGGTCTTTACGGAACTTCTGGACGAAGTCGGTTCCGAGGCATACCTCAAAACACCGGAAGAGCTGGGTGTCGCCGGCCTGGAATTGACATACGAGCAGCTGCTCCGGCAGGTCTACGCTTCCGGGGCCATCCTGATGGGCATCAGAACAAAAGAAAACCCGTTCCGGATTCTTGCGGAAAGCACCGGAACCATCACTCTTGGCGAAACCGACCGGCTGATTGTGATCAGCGAGGAGTAAACAAAAAGAAAACCGCCCGGTGCAATGCACCCCGCGGTTTTTTCTGTTTTTTACAGTTCCGTAAAGACAATTCCCTTGATCAGAGCAACATAATCTTCATCAGTTAAATCGCCGAAGATGACCAGGCCCAGGTCTTCCTCCGGGAACAGGCAGATGCTGAATGTCGTGTCTTTTTCCATGATGTCTGTTTCATTCAGGGCTACGGCACTGAGGACATCAGCCGTCATATTCTTTCCGGCTTTGTGTTCATCCAGAATCCGGTAATTTTCCGTATCCGCCAGCACTTCATCATAGACCTGCCGGCCCAGCTCGAGCGGAAGGAACATGCCCTGGGCCAGAATGGCTTCATCATCGAAGAAGAACAGACCCTGCTGCTCATCATCAAAGTAGCAGTAGATTCCCTGTTCTTCCGGGGAATGAACACGGATGCCCGTGCCGTCGTCAAACGTAACTTCCAGCGTATAATCATCCAGTTCAACTTCACCCGCGTCATCCTTTTCCAGCGGGTCTTCATCGAACTCCGGCAGTTCCATGGCTGTTGATTCGGTAAACAGGGCCGGGTCAAAGTCCGGGATTACCGCGGTGTTCATATCCTTGATCCCGAGATCAACCTCGATATCCAGGGTGGCGCCTTCCAGCTCACCGGCAGCGGACGTATAAACATGCTCGATATAGCCGTCCTTGTTCACGGTAATCTTCATGTCATTGAATTCAACCAGGTTCATGCCTTCTTCCAGGGTGCTCAGCATTTCGTCAATGCCCTCGATATCAGGTGTTTTTTCCAGTACTTCCCGGTACATCTGCAGGATGCCTTCCTTGCTGATCTGCAGATTCAGAATGGACTTGTCGCCGTCCTTTTCAACGACTGCCTTATCAATATCCTTGAAGAGCAGGGTAACCATCTGCACCGGGTCCAGATCCGGCTGTTCAAATGCTTCGTCGCCCAGATCCGTTACGAATCTGTCCGTACCGTTAAACGAATACATTTTGCCGTCCTGCATCCACATCTCGATGTTCAGCGATTCGCCCATCACGGAAAGGGACATCGTCATATAGTACCGGTCATCCGTTGTTTCCTTGGTTCCGTTTTTATCGGCAATCACCGTCATGTCGGCCGGGATTTCCAGATCAAGCCCCTCCGCGGACAACTTGATGTTCACGGTACCTTCCATAGTCATGGACGACAGTTCACTGTTCTTCTGAAGTCCTTTCAGAAGCAGGTCTTTCGGCTTGGGAGCCGATGAGCACGCTGCCAGGGACATGCCCAGCACAGCTGCCATAAGAGCTTTTTTTCTCATATTGTCTTTCCTCCGTAAAAACTTTATCACAGAAACAGAAGCGGGTCTAACCCTGCCGGTTCCTGTATGATCAGTCATATGTCCAGATCTCTGCATGCAGCAGCTGCATGTTCATGTAGTATGAGCCCTTGTCATAGTTCATGACACCCTGCACGATGATGTTTTCCCCCAGGTTCGGCAGATTCTCGGGCTCTGCTTCGAAAAACAGCTGGATCGAGCTGCCGGTCGGACAGCATCCGTCACCATCAGTGATATCACAGTTATAGATAATCCCTTTGTTCTGCACATCCTGCTGCACACCGAACGTGCCGGCCAGGCGGATAACCTTGTCCTGGTAATCGTCTGGATGCACCATCATATCGGTTACTTCCGACATCAGCTCGGTTTCGTTCATATAAGTCAGGTCCAGGTCAGCCGGGACGGAGCTTTCAATCTGCGGCACTTCCTTGTGAGCCGCTGTGTCTGCTTTTGCGGAACAGCCCGTCAGCAGCACAGCCGTCAGGACCGGTATCATAAATCTGCGCATAAACCCTCCCATGATCCTTCCGGTCAGCATGCCCTCAGGACAATCAATGATATTGCACTCCGTTTTTGATTCATTCGGCAGCGGCGAAGATCTCCGTCAGCCGGAGCAGAATTTCCACGTTCTTCTCCATGCTCTGGACCGGCACATACTCAAACCGGCTGTGGGCGTTTTCATACCCCGCGCTCAGGTTCGGGCACGGCAGGCCCCGGTGTGAGAGGGCCGAGCCGTCGGTACCGCCGCGGAAAGCCAACTGTTTCGGTTCCACGCCGCAGTCCCGGATGGCCTGCACCAGGTATTCCACCAGATACGGCACCTGATCCACCACTTCCTTCATGGAACGGTAGGTCGGCACGATGTTCAGTGTAACCGTACCGGCACCGTACTTCCGGTTGAGCTGCTCCGTCACCTTGTGCAGGTACGCTTCCCGGTTGGCAAATTCCACCGCGCTGTGATCGCGGACAATCAGCGCCAGTTCCGCATGTTCGCACTCACCCGCAAACCGCATGACATGGAAGAAGCCCTCCCGTCCGTCTGTATACTGCGGTTTTTCCAGGGCCGGGAGAAGGCTCATGAATTCGCCGCCGATATCCACCGCGTTGATCATGATACCCTTGGCGGTGCCGGTATGCACACTGCGTCCGGTGATGGTGATGAAGGCTGAGCTGGCATTGAAGGTTTCATCTTCGTAATATCCGAGATAATCCCCGTCCAGCGTATAGGCCGTCGGGGCGCCGAACCGCTCCAGGTCCAGGTCTTTGGCCAGGCCGCCCACTTCTTCATCCGGCGTAAAGGCCAGGCTGATGTCGCCGTGCGGGATTTCGGGATGCTTCAGCAGATATTCCGCCATGGTCATGATGGCCGCGATGGACGCCTTGTCATCCCCGCCCAGCAGGGTTGTGCCGTCCGTCAGCACCAGGTCCTGGCCGATATAATTCTTCAGATTCGGGAATTCACTGCCCGGCATCACGATATTCTTTTCACTGTTCAGAACAATATCCTGGCCCTGGTAGTTTTCCAGCACCCACGGCTTTACATCCGTGCCGGACGCGTCCGGGGCCGTGTCCATGTGGGCTACCAGGCCCAGCGGTTTCCCCCTGCCGCCGTTATTGGCCGGCAGTTTTCCATATACGACGCAGTACTTCTCATCCAGCCAGACATCCGCCGCCCCGATCTCTTCCAGTTCGGCCCTGAGCATCCGGGCCAGGTCAAACTGCTTCATGGTGGTCGGAACGCTGTCCGAACCGGCAGCTGACTGGGTGTCGACTTTCGCGTAGCGGATCAGCCGGTCCCGCACCGCGTCATGGAATTGTGTCATTTTTCTTCCTCCTTGAAGAAATGCGCGTACTTCTCCCTGTCTTCCTCGGCAATCAGGTCCCGGACGCTGTTCTTGTCCGTAATCTCATACAGCGGTCTGGCCGGTGCCCCGACGGCTACCCAGCCGGCCGGGATATCCCGGGTGACCACACTGCCGGCGCCGATGACCGCGCCCTTGCCGATGGTAACCCCGGCAATCACGGTGACATTGCAGGCAATCCAGACATCATCCTCAATGTGGATGGCCGGCGCGAACTCCGTCACCACCCGGCGTCCGTCCTTCAGATACGTTACCCGTTCCGAGGCGATCAGCGGATGATTGGTCGCCATCAGCGATACATTCGGGCCGATGGATACGTTGTCACCGATATAGATCGGGCCGTCATCCATGGCGGTAAAGTTGAAATTGGCCAGGAAGTTGTCCCCGACATACATATGCTTGCCGTAATTAATCTGCATCGGGCCCTGGAAGCGGAAATTCTTTCCGACTTTGCCCATGATTTTCTGAATGATTTCCTTCCGTTCCGGATCATATTCGTCCAGCTGGTTGTAACGCTGGCAGGCAGCGTGTGTCTCATGCTTGATTTTCAGCAGTTCTGGATCTGTCAGGTCAAACAATTTGCCGGCGTAGATTTTCTCTTCTTCAGTCATGCGGTATATCCTTCTTTCGTTATTATCATTATACTGCACGCACCGGCCCCGTACCGTTTCCAAAACACTTCCGCATCTTCTATAATGGATTTAACAGCATTGTTATTTATTAAAAGAAAGGACAGATCATGATTACACCGAATGTAACCGAAGTTTTCGTCAAGGGGACACCCCGGGAACGCGGCATCAGTTATGGCACACAGGCCAGGGATGCCATCCACCGCTGCATTGCCCACTATGCTGAATTCATCGCCAACGCCACCGGCATGACCTGGCAGCAGGCCGGGGATGAAGCCATGCATTTCGCACCGGCCATCGACAAATTCCGCCCGGATTATCTGGAGGAGATGAAGGGCATCGCGGAGGGGGCCGGGGTCAGTTTTGCGGACATCCTGGCCATCAACTGCCGCAGTGAACTGTTTGCCATGAAGATGGACAAGCCCTCTGAGCTGGAACCCGAATGCACGGCTTTCGCGATCATGCCGTCGGCCAGCAAAAACGGCCACGTCCTGGCCGGGCAGACCTGGGACTTCATGTATCCGCTGCGGGACTGCATGGTCATTGTGCACATTGCCCAGGAGGACAAACCGGATATCCTGCTGTTTACCGAAGCCGGCTTCATCGGCGGCAAGGGCATGAACAGCTGCGGTGTCTCCCTGACCCTCAACGCCATGCAGGCCGGTCATGACTGGCACGGCATCCCGCTGCACATCAAGATGCGGGCAGCCTTGGACAGCACCTATGTGGCTGAAGCCTACGGCAACGCGGCTTCCGGCATTACGGCGGTCGGCGGGAACCTCATCCTGACCAGCGGCGACGGCGTGGCCCTGAGCCTGGAAATCACCCCGAAGGGGGTTGATGCCATCCTGCCGGAGAACGGCATGATCCTGCATACCAACCACATGCTCAGCGGGATGCTGCTGAACAAGGTTGCCGACGGCTACCGGCCAAGGGGCAGCACCTTTGTCCGGCTGACCCGGCTGCGTGAGCGCATGCGCGGGAAGAATGACGTGGATGTGGAATATATGATGTCCGTGCTGCGGGATCAGGGCGGCTATCCGAATTCCATTGATGTCCATATCACCGACAAACTCCCCGAGAACCGGCAGGGCGCAACCAACTACGGCCTGATCATGGATACCACTGACAAGGTCGCCTGGTTCTGTGCCGGCAACCCGTCCGAAGGGGAATTCAAGGAATACAGAATCTGACCATAAACAGGAAACCCTCCCGGACAGGAGGGTTTCCTGTTATGTTTTCTGTTTTCCAATAAGACTTTATTATAATGAAACATTTTCATGGTAATCCCCCTTCATGAGTGATAAAATCCCTAATGGCACCATAAAGATTATTTATTATGCAAAGGGGAATCTGCTATGAGCATATTTGATATTCTGACTTTATTCGGCGGTCTGGCCATGTTCCTGTACGGCATGCGGCTGATGGGCGACGGTCTGAAGGAGAGTTCTTCCGGAACCCTCAAAAAGGCCATGGAGAACGTTACCAACAACCCCATCAAGGCATTCCTGCTGGGTCTGGCCGTTACCGCCATTATCCAGTCTTCCACCGCCACGATCGTAATTACCTCCGGTCTGGTCGCGGCCGGCATCATCACCCTGCGCCAGTCGCTGGGTATCATCATCGGCGCCAACGTCGGTACAACCGTTACCGGCCAGATCATCCGTCTGCTTGACGTGGACGCATCCAGCGGCGGCATCCTGCAGCTGTTCCGGCCTTCCACGCTGGCCCCGATTGCCCTGATCATCGGCATTGTCCTGATCATGAGCGGCAAGTTCAAGAACGGCCGGACAATCGGCAATATTGCCATCGGCTTCGGCATCCTGTTCAGCGGCCTGCTCAACATGACCAGCGCTGTGGATGTCCTGGCGGAAACAGGCATCTTCGAATCCCTGTTCTCACAGCTCGGCTCCAATCCGCTGCTGGGCTACCTGACCGGGGCCGGCGTTGCTTTCATCCTGCAGAGTTCATCCGCAACCATCGGTATCCTGCAGGCTATCTCCGCTTCCGGCCAGCTGGTCTTCAATGAAATCTATGCGGTCATCGTCGGTGTCTACCTGGGTGACTGTGTGACAACCGCCATCGTCTGCTCCATCGGCGCCAAGGAAGACGCCAAGCGGGTCGGTATTGTCAATATCCTGTACAACCTATCCAAATCCTTCCTGGTGCTCCTCGGTGTATTTATTTTCCGGAAGCTGGGCTTGCTGGACTCGATCTGGGATGCGGTTGTCAATCCCGGCCGGATCGCCAACACCAACTCGATCTTCAACCTGGCCTGTGCCATCCTGCTCCTGCCGATGATCCCGGTCTTTGAAAAAACAAGCTACCGGGTTGTCAAAAGCGAACCGGTGCCGGAAAACAAGTACCGCAAGCAGCTTGAGGAGCTCAACCCGGTGTTCTTCGCCTCTCCGGCCATCGCCCTGAACAGTGCCTACGATGTCCTGCTGACCCTGTTCCGGACTGCCCGGGCAAACGTTGAAGCCGCGCTGGATCTGATCCATGACTACAGCGAAGAGAAACACCAGGCACTGCTCGCGGAAGAAGACAATATTGACACGCTGACGGACCACACATCCCGGTACCTGGCAGACCTTTCCGGACACCTGAGCCAGCCGCAGCACCTGTCCATCCTGAACGAATACTATAAACTGGTCAATGACTTCGAACGGCTGGGAGACTATGCCACGAACATTGCCGAAACAGCGGAGAAGCTCCACAGCAGCGGCACCCTGTTCTCATCCGTCGCAGTCGGCGAACTGTATGTCACCCATGACCTGATCGAGGAAATCCTCAACCGGGCCGACCGGGCGTTTGAACAGCGTGACATCGATGCGGCCATGGAGATTGAACCGCTTGAGGAAGTCATGGATGATCTTGTGGAAGCCCTGCAGGAGAACCACCTCGGCCGCCTGGTCCGCAATGAATGCACGGTCTATGCCGGCACGAACTTCATGAATCTGCTTGGTGAACTCGAGCGGGTCTCGGACATCTGCTCCAATGTCGGCCTGGCGGTCGTATCCCGCGCCATGCCGGATCTCGCCGACAACGCGCACGATTATGCCCAGTTCCTGCATTCCGGCCAGGATGAGAGATTCAACCGGGAATACGAACAGGCGCACAAGGAGTACTTCGACCGGATCAACCAGTATATCCTGCCGGCTTCCGAACCGGAAGAGAAAACCGCGTAAAACCGCAAAACAGCACATCCCGTGCTGTTTTTTTTCCGCAGTAACAGCCCGTTATCCTTTACAATGAAAGCAGATATACAGGAGGATTGTCATGGGATTATTTGATGCCAAATACTGCAGTATCTGCGGTAATAAACTCGGCCTGCTGGGCACCACCAAGCTCGAGGACGGGTATCTCTGCAAGGATTGCACACACAAGCTTTCCCCTTATTTCCCGCGCCGGCACCAGACCGTGGAAACAGCGAAGCAGCACCTGGCCTACCGTCAGGAAAACGCTGCCCGGCTGCCCCACCTGAACCTGACCGCCACATACGGCGACACCCAGAAGATCATGGTCGATGAAGAGAAAAAACTCTTTGTCATCTCCAGGAGCTCCGATGTCACCCGTTCCAATCCGGATATCTTCCGGTTTGCGGACGTGCTGTCCATCGCCAAGGAGGTAAAGGAAGATGCCGAGGAACTGTTCGACAAGGACAGCGAGGGCAAAAAGGTTTCCTTCGATCCCCCGAAATTCGAGTACTCCTCGTCATTCGGTGTGAAGATGTCCGTGCGCAATGAGCACATCACCGATGAATTCAAGGTTGACCTGTTCAGCGAAAAGACATCGGATGAACCGCATGATGACGAATACTTCAAGCGCAACTACCTGACCAATGAAGTGATCAACCTGATCAAGCCCGGCACGGTCAATGATGATCCGGTGCCGGATGTCCCGGCTGACCCGGTCCAGACAGCCCCGTCCACCGGACGGTATGTGTGCTACATCCGCTGCGCCAAGTGCGGCACCCTGATTGAGGGCCCGGCCATCCCGCGCTTCTGTCCGGAATGTGCCGACCCGGTCACCCTGGAAGATATCGGGGTCATCGACACCGAAAGCGGCGATATCCTCGTCTGAGTTATTACGAAAAAAGCAGGGCCCTGCGGCCCTGCATTTTTTGTGCTGCTTATTTGAAGAATTTCACGGCACTGCGGAACAGTCCCATTTCGTAGTCACCCGGGACATTCCGGTACAGATCCCTGCCGATCCGCTCACTGTGGCACATCTTCGCAAAGACGCGGCCATCCGGTGAGGTGATGCCTTCAATCGCCTCATAGGAACCGTTCGGATTGAACTCGGTAACCATGGTCGGCTTGCCGGAGAGATCGACATACTGGGTAGCGATCTGTCCGTTCTTTGCCAGTTCCCGGATCATTTCTTCGGATGCGTAGAAGCGGCCTTCACCATGGGAGATCGGCAGGCTGCGGATATCACCGACCTGCAGTTCCGCCATCCACGGCGAGAGGTTCGAGGCCACCCTTGTGCGGACAATCTTGGACTGATGGCGGCCGATGACATTGAAGGTCAGAGTCGGGCTTGTCTCATCCACATCCACGATATGCCCATACGGCACGAGACCCAGCTTGATCAATGCCTGCGCACCGTTGCAGATGCCGAGCATCAGGCCGCCCCGGTCATCCAGCAGGGCATGGACCTGTTCCTTGATCAGCGGGTTGCGGAAGAAGGCAGTAATCAGCTTGGCCGAACCTTCCGGCTCATCGCCGCCGGCAAAGCCGCCCGGGACGACGACCATCTGGGCTGTCTTCAGTTTGGCCGCGAATTCATCGACCGAGGCCATGACATCCTCTGCCGTCAGGTTCCGCAGAACCATGATTTCCGCGTCTGCCCCGGCTTCGATCAGGGCCCTGGCTGTGTCATATTCACAGTTGGAGCCCGGGAACACCGGAATCAATGCCTTCGGCTTCGCGGTGACAATCCGGGAAGCCGCCGTAGTCTTCTTTTCGGTATGGAAGGTGTAGACCTTCGGCTCGTATTCGTTTTCCCTGGCCGGTTTGGTCGGATAGATGCTTTCCAGCACCCCGGCATTGAGCTGCCAGAGTTCGTCAATGGACACCCAGTCGTTGCCGATGCGGACCTGTTTGCGTTCGGTAGTCCGGCCGATCAGCCGGCCGAAACCGCAGTCCTCATCCAGTTCGGCGACAATGGCACCCGGCATCGCTTCGTACCAGTTAATATCAGAAATCCTGCTGTCAAAGCCGATTTCATTGCCGAAGGACATCTTGACAACTGCTTCCGCCAGACCGTTTTCCACAGCCCAGGCTGCCTTGACATGGCCGGCAGCGGCCAGTTCATGGAAGCGGGTGTACATTTCGACCTTTTCTTCCGGGGTGGCGCCGTCAAACAGGACAACCGGATGGTCAGCCCCTTTGAATTCTGTAGTCAGTACTTCTGTTGCCAGCAGCGGGGCGATCGCGAACGAGATCAGGGTCGGCGGGACATCCTTGTCCAGGAACGTACCGGACATCGAGTCCTTGCCGCCGACAGCCGCTGCCTGCAGTTCCATCTGGGCATCCAGGGCACCCAGCAGGGCGCTGAACGGCTTGCCCCAGCGCTCCGGCTCATCCCGCAGCTTCTCAAAGAATTCCTGGAAGGTCAGATAGATCTTCTTCCAGTCGGCCCCGGCCGCGACCAGCTTGGCCGCCGAGACATACACGTTGTTGTAGGCCCCCTGGTACGGGTCCATGCTCATCTGATCCGGGTCAAAGCCCCAGGTCATGACGCTGGCCTGTTCGGTCTGCTGATCCGGCTGGACCGGGAACAGCGAAGCCATGACCTGTGCCGGGGTTCTCTGCAGCCGTCCGCCGAACGGCATCAGCACTGCCATGGCCCCGACCGTATTGTCAAATCGCTCGGTCAGGCCCTTGCGGCTGGCGCACTTCAGACTGGACGCCATATCCCGCAGGGAATGGAAACCGACGTCGGTCAGGCCGGCCCGGTCCTTTTCACGCACTGCCACAGTGGTATGCTTGGCCGCGCCGTTGGTATTCAGGAAAGCCCGGGACAGATTGACAATGGTGCTGCCCTTCCATTCCATGACCATACGCGGATCTTCGGTGACGACCGCGACCCGGTAGGCTTCGAGGTTTTCCTTGTGTGCTTCTTCAATGAACTTCGCTTCGTTTTCCGGCGCCAGTACGACAGCCATGCGCTCCTGGGATTCGGAGATGGCCAGCTCCGTGCCGTCCAGGCCTTCGTACTTCTTGCGGACCGCGTCAAGATTGATCTGCAGGCCGTCCGCGAGTTCACCGATGGCGACACTGACACCGCCGGCCCCGAAGTCGTTGCACCGCTTGATCAGCCTGGTGACTTCCGCGTTGTGGAACAGCCGCAGGATTTTTCTTTCTTCCGGCGCGTTGCCCTTCTGGACTTCGGAAGCCATGGTCTCCAGGGACTTCAGGTTATGGCTCTTGGAGGAGCCGGTTGCCCCGCCGATGCCGTCCCGGCCGGTCCGGCCGCCCAGCAGGACGACCACATCACCGGCTGCCGGACGTTCCCGTACGACATTTTCCGCCGCCGCGGCCCCGATGACCGCACCGCACTCCAGCCGCTTGGCCACAAAGCCTTCATGATACAGTTCGGCCACATGCCCGGTAGCCAGGCCGATCTGGTTGCCGTAGGACGAATACCCGGCTGCGGCTGTCTGGGCGATCTTGCGCTGCGGCAGTTTTCCCGGCAGGGTGTCCGACAGCGGGGCCCGCGGGTCCGCGCCGCCGGTCAGGCGCATGGCCTGGTGGACATAGACACGTCCGGACAGCGGGTCACGGATACAGCCGCCGATGCAGGTTGCCGCCCCGCCGAACGGTTCGATTTCCGTCGGGTGGTTGTGCGTTTCATTCTTGAACATCAGCAGCCAGTCTTCTTCCCTGCCGTCAACGACTGCCGGTACATGGATCGAGCAGGCATTGACTTCTTCGGATTCATCCAGCTCCGGCAGAAGGTCTCTCTTCTTCAGGGTCTTGGCCCCGATCGTGGCCAGATCCATCAGGGTTTCCGGCCGGGTCAGGGCCTTTTCGCCGTAGACTTCCTGCCGCAGGGCCTGGTACCGCTCATAAGCTGCCCTGACTTTTTCATCTTCGATTTCCACGTGGTCGATCTGGGTGCCGAAGGTTGTATGCCGGCAGTGGTCGGACCAGTAGGTATCAACGACCCGGATTTCCGTAACAGTCGGGTCACGTTCCTCTTCATCCCGGAAGTACGCCTGCAGGAACTTCAGGTCATCAAGGTCCATGGCCAGGCCCATACTGCCGAGCAGTTCCTTCAAGCCGGCATCGTCCAGCTGCGTAAAACCTTCGGCAGTGGCGACGTGGTCCGGCGCGGCATATTCCATCCGCAGGGTTTCCGGCAGTTCGAGGGAAGCCTCACGGGTTTCCACCGGGTTGATCACATGATGCCTGATCATGTCGATTTCTTCTGCCGACAGATCCCCGTAGAGCACATAGATTCTGGCAAAGGACACCAGCGGCCTGTCCTGCTGGCTGAGCAGCTGGATGCACTGGGCCGCGGAGTCTGCCCGCTGGTCAAACTGACCCGGCAGGGCTTCCACGCCGAAGACGGCACAGGCCCCTTCGGTTTCCATATCAGCCGTGACAATGTCCAGCTGCGGTTCGGAGAAAATCGTCCGCTTGGCCTGTTCGAACAGGTCTGGATCGATTCCTTCCACATCATAGCGGTTCAGAACCCGCACATTGCGGAGATTCTTCAGACCCAGGAACGAGCGGAAATCCGCCAGGGCCCCGGCCGCTTCCGGGGCAAACCCCGGTTTCTTTTCTACATATACGCGATAAACCATTTTATTCCTCCCCGCACTGCAGTGCGCGCTGTCCGATATCGTGCCGGTAATACGCATTGGCAAAGCCGACGCCTTCCACCTTGCGGTAAGCTTCCGCGATGGCTTCTGCCAGGGTATCCGCAACTGCCGTCACGCCCAGCACCCGGCCGCCGGTATTGACCAGCACGCCGTCCTTCAGCTGGGCCCCGGCCACCGTCACATTGGCCCGGACATCATCGCGGATGGTGATCGGATTGCCCTTTTCGTAATGCAGCGGATAGCCGTCCGAAGCGACCACGACACAGCAGGAAGCCTTGTCGGAGAACTTCACTTCCACCTGGTCCAGGGTGCCGTCCGTGGTTGCCTTCATGATGGTCAGCAGGTCCGACTCCAGCAGCGGCAGGACCGCCTGGGTTTCCGGATCCCCGAACCGGGAATTGTATTCAATGACCTTCGGGCCGTTCTTCGTGAGCATCAATGCGAAGTACAGGCAGCCCTTGAACGGTCTCCCTTCGGCTTCCATGGCCTTCAGGGTCGGCATGAAGATGGTCCGCATGCTTTCCTCGGCAATCGCTTCCGTGTAATACGGGTTCGGCGCGATGGCGCCCATGCCTCCGGTATTCAGGCCTTCATCGTTGTCCTTTGCCCGCTTGTGATCCATTGAGGAAACCATCGGGATCAGGGTCTTGCCGTCGGTGAAGCTCAGGACGGATACTTCCGGTCCTTCCAGGAATTCTTCGATCACGATGGTGCTGCCGGCATCGCCGAACTTGCTTTCTTCCATCATTTCGTGCACCGCCTGGCGGGCTTCCTCGTGGCTCATCGCGATGATGACACCCTTGCCCAGGGCCAGGCCGTCGGCCTTGATGACAATCGGCACCTCATGGGCATCAATATAGGCAACGGCTTCCTTCGGATCCGTAAAGATTTCATAGGCGGCAGTAGGAATGCCGTATTTCTTCATCAGGTCCTTGGAGAAAGCCTTGGATGCTTCGATGATGGCGGCGTTCTTCCGCGGTCCGAAGCACGGGAAACCGGCCTCTTCCAGCGCGTCAACAGCCCCCAGGGCCAGCGGGTTGTCCGGGGCCACAACGACATAGTCGATATCATGGCTGCGGGCAAATTCCACCTGGGCCGGGATATCCTCAGCCCCGATCGGCACACACTCGGCATCGGCCGCGATCCCGCCGTTGCCCGGCAGACACCAGATTTTGGTGACTTCCGGGTTTTCCTTCAGTTTCTGAATGATTGCGTGTTCCCGGCCGCCGCCGCCAATTACCATCAGATTCATAGTATCTGCAGTTCCTTTCTCAGTGGTGGAACAGCCGCATGCCGGTGAAGCACATGACGATGTTGTATTTGTCGGCTGTCTCTATGACGTTGTCATCGCGGATCGAGCCGCCCGGTTCGGCAATATAGGCAGCGCCGGACTTGCGGGCCCGCTCCACGTTGTCGCCGAACGGGAAGAACGCGTCGGAGCCGACGGTCAGGCCGCTCTGCTTCGCGATCCATTCCTTCTTCTCTTCCCGGGTCAGCGGGGCAGGCTGTTCCGTGAAGACCTTCTGCCACTCGCCGTCCCGCAGGACATCTTCGTATTCATCGGAGATATAGACATCGATCGCGTTGTCGCGGTCTGCCCTTCTGACCCCGTCCTTGAACGGCAGGGCGAGGACTTTCGGGTTCTGGCGCAGCCACCAGTTGTCGGCCTTCTGCCCGGCCAGCCTGGTGCAGTGAATGCGGCTCTGCTGACCGGCCCCGACCCCGATGGCCTGGCCGTTCTTGACATAGCAAACACTGTTGGACTGGGTGTACTTCAGGGTGATCAGTGAGACGATCATATCGATCTTCGCGGCTTCCGGCAGTTCCTTGTTGGCGGTTACGATATTCTCCAGCAGGGACGCGTCGATCTTGAAGTTGTTGTGACCCTGCTCGAAGGTGATGCCGAAGACATCCTTGCACTCCTGGGCCGCCGGCACATAATCCGGATCGATTTCAATGACGTTGTAATTGCCCTTCTTCTTTGTCTTCAGGATTTCCAGCGCTTCCGGCGTATAGCCCGGCGCG
>JAFOIT010000014.1 GCA_017420585.1 Solobacterium sp. | reverse complement strand
TGAAGAGGGCGTGGGCAACTTCCGCGGCATGCGGCACATCTTCAATGTGCAGGAAAAGAAAGTCGATGCCTTTGTTTCAATTGACGGCTGCGGGAACAGCCTGACCTACGGCGGGGTATCGGATACCCAGTTCCGGATCATCTTCCGCGGTCCGGGCGGCCATTCCATGGGTGCCTTCGGCATTGTCAACCCGATCATGTGCATGGGCCGGACGATTGCCCGGATTGCCGAGGAAAGGGAACCTGAGGACCCCTTCACGATCTTCAACGTATCCACGGTAAAGGGCGGCACCGGGGTGACCTCGATTGCCAGTGAGTGCTCCTTTACCATGGACGTGCGCAGCGCTGATGCCGAGGTCATGCGGAACTTCCGGACCCGGTGCCTGGAAATTGCGCATGAATGCGCCGAAGAGGAATATGCCCGCTGGGAGGAAGAAAGAAACCGGCTGGGCACAAAGAATTCTGCCAGACGGTTCAACTATGAAGCGAAGATTGAGCTGGATTATGAGGAAATCGGCGGTTCCATCGGCGGGGTGCAGGATGAAAACTGTGAAATCGTAACGATTCTGCGCAACGCCTTCACAGCGGCCGGCATCGAACCGGAAATGCGGGCCCTGTCCAGCACGGATGCCAATATCCCGCTCTCTGTCGGGATCCCGGCCGCGACCATATCCTGCGGCGGCGCCAGCGGCGGCACCCATGACATCAGCGAGTGGTATGATCCGACTGATGCGTACCACGGCGCGCAGAAGAACCTGCTGTGCGTCCTGGCATTGACCGGGGTGAAAGGCCTGGCCGAACCGCTGATCTCGAAGACGCAGACAGCGTAAAAAACATCGGATAGAGGAAAACAGCGGACGGCACGAAGGCGGTTCGCTGTTTTGTCTGCTTGCATGAACAGAGGTCATGGAATCCTGGCATGAAACATGTTCATGCAGGCATGTGAAAACATTAACATATTAACCGGTATATATAACAATCAGTTTTCCGGCATGAACTGTAAAGCAAAATACGGCGCATCATAAACTAGAATTCCATATGTATGTACCGGGTGCGTTCACAGGCTGACAGGGCAGTCATCAGTTTAAATACAGCGGGAAAATCATGTTTTCTCTTTTTTTGCCGGTGCCGGAAGGGATAAGAAGAATGAAGCAGAAAACGTGGCTGCGGCTGCGGAACGCGCTGCAGGAAGTGCTGGCGGACCATCCGTATGACGAGGTCACAATTGACATCCTGACACAGCAGGCGGGCATAACCAGGCAGGGGTTCTATTACTACTATCATTCCCTGCCGGAATATCTGCGCGACCTGCTCGGACAGGAACTGCAGGACCTGCCACCGGTCAGGAATTCCGCCGGGGAACTGCTCAGCTGCCTGCTGAAGAAAGAAGCTGAACTGCACGTCATTCTGCAGAAACTGTACGGATCATCATATGAACCGGAGGCAGACCGCATCATCAGGGACTGCCTGCACGCGGCCATACAGCTTCCCGATGGCCCGGAGATCCGGCGGATCTGTGTGGAACATATTCTGTACGGCCTGCTGAAAGACCGGATTGAAGAGAAGAATACAGATCCGGAAGAGCTGGTTTACCTGCAGTATGCCGGGGCAGTCAGCACATTTCTCCGGCTGCGCTGAAACAGTATCCGATGTGCCGGACGGGGTCATGCGAGCCCCTTTTGCATGGTATAGTATAGACAGGACACGCACAGTGTCTGTTTCATGATCTCTGGAAAAAGGAGGACAAGTCCATGGCAGCGGATACCATAGTTGCGATTTCAACCGCGCTGGGGGTCGGGGCGATTTCCATCATCCGGCTGAGCGGTGATGAGGCACTGCCGATTGTTTCCCGGCTGACGGGGAAGGATCTGACAAAAGCCGAAGGATATACCATACATTACGGCACGATCAAAGAAAATGATGAACCGGTAGATGAAGTGCTGATCAGCGTGTTCCACGGACCGCGCTCATATACCGGTGAGGATATGGCGGAAATCAACTGCCACGGCGGTATTTTCATTACCCGCAAGGTGCTGAGTCTCTGCATCGCGGCCGGGGCCCGGCTGGCCCGGCGGGGCGAGTTCACCGAACGGGCATTTCTAAACGGGCGCATGGATCTGGCCCAGGCCGAAGGGGTCAATGACCTGATCTTTGCCCAGGACAGGGTCAATGCCCGCAGTGCCCTGCATTCCCTCAAGGGCAGCGTCACAAAGCTGATCGATCCGCTGGTGGATGAAATCGTGCAGATCCTGGCCCATATTGAAGTCAATATCGACTATCCGGAATATGAGGATGTGCATCAGCTGACCGATGAGGAAATCCTGCCGGCTGCGTATAAGTGGCTCGATGAGATCGATACGATCATCGAAAAAGCCCAGCAGGCGGTGCTGATCCGCAGCGGCATTGACACGGTCATTCTGGGCAAGCCCAACGTCGGCAAGTCCTCCCTGCTCAACGCCCTGCTGGAGGAAGACAAGGCGATCGTGACGGACATTGCCGGGACCACCCGCGACCTGGTGGAAGGCAGCGTGCGGCTGGGCAATGTGACCCTGAACCTGATCGATACCGCCGGCATCCACGAAGCCGGGGACAAGATCGAAAAGATGGGCATAGAACGTTCCCTGCAGGCCCTGGAAAAGGCGGAACTTGTCCTGCTGGTGCTGGACAGCTCCTCCGGCGTCACTGCGGAAGACCAGCGCCTGCTGGACCTGACCGAAGGCCGCAACCGGATCATTCTCTACAACAAGAAGGACCAGGTGGAACTGCCGGATACCATCGC
>JAFOIT010000098.1 GCA_017420585.1 Solobacterium sp. | reverse complement strand
CGTAAAATTATTTGTCGAGAACCGGTACCTGGGCCGGGGCTGCCTTCTCGCTCATGAGCTTGCAGTCTTCGTCACTCAGCTCGATGTCGAAGCACTTGACGGTATCCCGCATGGTCTCCGCCCGCCGGAACCCGGTCAGCAGGTTCAGGTTCGGGTACTGCTTCAGCGTCCAGGCCTGGATCAGGTTGGCATAGGAGCAGTTGTACTTTTCGGTCAGCGGGGTCAGGGTCTCGTCAAACAGTGTATGGATAGCACCCTTGATCGGTTCCTCGATCCACGGGAGCTTGCCGCGGACATCGCCCTTCGGGAAGGTCTTGTCGACGAACTTCGGGTCCGTCAGGAAGCCTTCTTCCAGCGATCCGTAAACCTGGAAGGTTGTCCCGTACTTCGTGCAGTTCTCGAAGTAATCATAGCCGTGGAACGGGGACAGCAGGCTGAAGAATTCCTGGACGGCAGCGACATGGCCGTACTTTTCATATTCTTCCAGATCTGCCGGCTGGGAGTTCGAGAGGCAGACAGCGCGGATCTTGCCTTCCTTGATCAGATCCTGCAGGGCCCCCATGGTCTCTTCAACCGGCCAGCTCTTGCATACATAGTGGACAACGATGGAGTCGATGTAGTCTGTCTGCAGACGGAGCAGGGAGTCTTCCACATCCTGCTTGACCGCTCTGGCACTGGTGTCATTATTGACGGTGACACCGTCTCTGGAATAGTGGAAGTTGCCGCCGTCGCCGCGCCAGTTCAGCGAGCACTTGGTCTGCAGGATAAAGTCATCCCGGCGTCCCTTGAGGGCTTCGCCAAGCAGCTTTTCGGATACGGAAGTACCGTAGACAGGAGCCGTATCAATGTAGTTGATGCCGAGATCCTTGGCTTCATCCAGCAGGGATTTTACATTCTCCACACCGAGATTCATGTCCGGCCAGACAATGCCGCCGCCAATGCCCCAGGCGCCGAATGATACCACGGAAACGTTGAGGTCAGTTTTTCCGAGTTTCTGATACTTCATGATGATCCTCCTTCTGTGATCTTGTTAATTAAATTCTATCGGAATCAGAATCAGTAAACAAGGGATGAGATTGCGGGAAACCGTGTGACTTTTACGGATTGTGCTATAATCCTTTTTGCCATGCGGAGGAAGCGTAGTATGAAGAAAAAACTGTGGCTGGCAATAGGCCTGACTGTTATGCTTTGCGGGTGTTCCCACGTGGACCCGGAGCCGGAAGCACCTGCTTTTGAAGTGGATGCGGAACCGGCGGACATGAGCGCTTACCGCTGGCTGGAGGGGGAGACAGCGGATTTCCAGGAGATCACCTGGGCCGACTCCATCCGTTTCTTCAAGGAAGGCGGCACCGGGATTCTTTACTACGGGTATATTGACTGTCCGTTCTGTCAGCGGGCCGTGCCGCAGCTGAACGCGGCAGCCCGGGAAACCGGCACAACTGTGTATTACGTCAATGTCTACGGCAAGGGGCATTCGGCCGACGCCGAAGAATACTACGCCCTGATGGAATGCCTCGATGACATTATCAATCATGACGAAAACGGGGAACCGGACTTCAAGGTGCCGGAAGTGATCGGAGTCAGAAACGGGACGATCACCGGACACCATCTGTCCCTGGTGGATGATTTCCATCCCGCTTATGAAACCGAGCAGATGAGTGCTGAGCAGCAAAAGAAGCTGAAACAGATCTACCTGGAGATCATCGCGGATACATTCGAATAAAGAAAAAAACCGGCATGCTGTCACAGTGTGCCGGTTTGTCTGTCAGCGGTCTTTCCGGTCCAGATAGTACTGCAGGATCCGGACGGCAGCCTGCTGGTCGATGACTTTCTTCCGCTTTTTCCGGGATACGTTGGCCATGATCAGGAACTCCTCAGAATCCTTCGTGGTTGAGCGTTCGTCCTGCAGGACAACGGGAATGCCGGATTCCTGCTCGATGATCTCCGCCACCTCCCGGGAAAGCTTTGCCCGCGGGCCCTCGTCATCGTTCTCCAGGAGCGGGTAGCCCATGACAATGACATCCGGTTTTTCGGCATCGGTATACTCCAGGATGCGGAGGATCGCATCGTTGTAGTCCTCCCGCCGGAAGCGGATGGTTTTCACCGGCTGGGCCAGCAGCCCGGTATCGGATTTCGCAATGCCGCAGGTGACACTGCCAAGGTCAAGACTGATATATTTCATGACTGACATTATACCCAATTCCGCTGGTGCGCGCCACTTCCGGCAGAATATAATTAGAGTGAACAACTGCCCCGTCCGGGGGAAAGGAACAGAAGATCATGGAAAAATACGTAATGGCAGATGCAGAACGGGTTCCCGTTTACAGGGAAGCGGATGTGGTTGTAGTCGGCGGAGGGATTGCCGGCATTGCGGCGGCGGTCGCTGCTGCCCGTCAGGGAAAGAAAACCGTCCTGCTGGAAAAGAACAGCGCATTGGGCGGCCTGGCTACGCTGGGGCATGTATGCATCTACCTGCCGCTGGATGACGGCCGGGGCCACCGGGTCGCCAGCGGCCTGGCGGAAGAACTGCTCTATACCAGCATCCGCTACAGCTACAACACGATGGCACCGCAGTGGAAATTCCGCACGGCATATGCCGAACACCCGCAGGGCCGCTATGAGACAACCTTCAACATACCGGCAGCGATACTCGCATATGATGAGCTGTGCGAAGAGGAAGGGGTCGAGACCATCTTTGACGTTGTCTTCTCTGAGCCGATTATGAACGGCAGCCGGGTGGAAGGCGTCATCGTGGAATCCAAGCAGGGCCGGGTGGCCGTGCTGGGAAAGCAGTTTGTGGACGCGTCCGGCGATGCGGACCTGATGGCCCGGGCCGGGGCAGACACCAGCACCAAGGACAGTATCTGCTCGCACTGGGCCTATGAAACTTCAACGGAAACCGCAAAGGAAGCGCTGGCGGAAGGCAAGGGGGTTGTCGACATGATGCAGCTGCGGCTGTTCGGGGCCCGGCCGCACGGCGGAGACCTGGATGCCTATCCGGTGCCGACCTTCTCCGGGACGACGATTGACGGCGTCAACGGTTATCTCAAGACCAGCCGGCGCATGGCCCGTGATTATCTGAAGGAGAACTTCAGTGATGACTACTGCATGCTGACGCTGCCGACCATGGCCCAGTTCCGCACCAGCCGGCATATCACCGGGGTGGAGACGCTGGACTATGAAAGCGATGCCGAACGTTACAGGGACGATTCCATCGGGATTATTTCCAACGGGATCGGCGGTCCGGTGGTAGAGCCGTATGAATATCCGTACGGCGGCCTGATTGACCGCAGGATTGAAAATGTCTATGCGGCCGGCCGAACCGTGGCCTGTGATGAAAAGATGGGCTGGGAAATGATGCGGCTGATCCCGGCCTGTGCCCTGACCGGTGAAGCAGCCGGTACGGCAGCAGCCCAGGCGATCGACCAGAATGCCACCGCACAGACGCTGGATATCACAAAGCTGCAGGAAGTCCTGGCCGCAGCCAATGTCATCATTCATATCCCGGAAGAAATGAAGGGCAATGCCGGCCAGCCGACCACGGTGGAAGCGGATCCCAGGTATCAGCATAAGACACATATCCGCTTCAGCTCGGCAGAGCTCAACGCAGGCTTTAAAAAGATGTATTAAGCAGAGGAAGGCGTACACGGCAGTGTACGTTTTCTTTTTGCTCCGGAAGCGGATGTCAGCGCAGTCAGGAAACATGCAGTTCCTTTATGGAGGAATAATAAAGCTTTTGCGGCAGCCGGATGATTATATAATGGCATCGGTCTGTTTCTGTGATAAGATACTCATGCAGTGATAACAGACACTGGACAGGGGATATGAAAAAATTACTGACAGCATTGGCATTGTTGATCGCCGCGGCGGCAGGAGTGTTTTTTTCTGTTGATATCAAGCCGGAAACGGATCATCTGCAGCTGCTTGCGGGAGATATATTGACAGAGTATCCGGCATACCGGGCCACCATGTTCGGTATGGATATCCACGACCGGGTGGCAGTTACCGATACCATTGATTATTATCATGCCGGTGAATATACCATTGACTATTCGTATCAGTTCATACCGATGTTCTGGAAAACGGTGCATATCCCGGTGACGGTGCTGGATGTTGACAGCCCGGTTATTAACATGCCGGAAGGATCCGTATACTTTATCCGGACGCATGATGAATTTGTCCTGCCGGAGTTTACAATCGAAGACAGCTATGACGCTTCCGAGGATATCACGGTGGATGTGCTGGGCGAGGTGGATATCGATACAGCCGGCGAATATAAACTGCAGATCAAGGCCTGCGACGCTTCCGGCAACTGTTCCGTCAAGAGCCTGGCGGTGGAAGTCGGGGACATGCGGGAAGAAGACTTCCTGCCCGGGAACTTTCATCTTTACAACTATGACACAAGCCACGTCATCCTCGGGATGAATGAAGAATATATATCAGACGAAGAATACAGTCAGATCTTTCTGGTGGGGGATTCCAATTATCTCAACCTGGCCAAGGAAGGCGGATATCCTGCCGAGCGGGTGATCGGAAGATTTGCGTTATCGCCGAATTCCGCGGACCTGCCGGTCACGTACAACAATGAGCAGACAGACAAAACCCTGCTGGAACTGCTGGCAGACCTGCAGCCCAGGTGTATCCTGATGGATATCGGGCTGACCCAGAGCGGGGCAGGCAACCCCATCCAGCTGAAAAACCAGTACCGGCAGCTCATCCATGATATCCGGGAAGCCAGTCCTGATACAATCATCTATGTATCATCCCTGTTTCCTGTCAGTGCCGGGGACAACGAAGTACATGTTTCTCAGGCACAGGTCAACAAGACAAACTATT
>JAFOIT010000097.1 GCA_017420585.1 Solobacterium sp. | reverse complement strand
TCCTTTCCAACCCGGTAACACAAAGAGCGGTGCAGCCGCTCTGTTTTATCACCCGTGTACCGGCCCGGGCATACCCCCGGGATAACTCCGATTTTATATTTTCCGCAGCTAAAATGCAATGTTGTTTTCATTGGATGAAAACTTTTTCGTAAATTTTACACATTTTGTTTCAAATGGAATCGCTTACACCGATTTCCGTCCCCAAGCCCCGGACACACCCCTTATCCGGAAAAAAGATCCGTCCTGCCGGAACGGATCCTTTTACTGTCAGTTTTTTCTTCGTCAGAGCGCCTTGATGATCTCCGAGAGTTTCGGCATAAGCTGCTGCTTGCGCGAAATGATCTTGGTATCATAGCCGGAATGCTCATCAAACACCGTTTCCAGGATGTCATTGAACACATAGGAAAGCGGACCTTCATAAACGAACATGGAACCTTCGCCCATGACATCGGTAAACAGCATTACCAGCAGGTCATACCCGCCCGCTTCCTGTTCCTTCCGGAGGTTCTCGCGGAATTCCGGCAGGAGCTTCTGGATTTCTTCCATCCGGCTGTAATTCGTCTGCCCGATCGCGAACGAATACTCGCCGATCCGGTAGGCCTTAAGGTCACGGTTGAGAATCTCATGCGGTGTGGAATCCTTCAGGGCGACAGAGGCACCGAGCATCTCCCGGGCATAGTCATCAATGTCGGTAATGCCGGCCAGACCTGCCAGCCAGGCGGCTGTTGCCCGGTCCCGGTCAGTCGTGGTGGCCGATTTGAAGTTCAGCGTATCGGACAGGATCGCCGACAGCAGCAGGCCGCTGATATCCGCGTCCGGCGTCAGGCCCTTTTCCTGATACATATTGGCGATGATCGTGCAGGTGCAGCCGATCTGCTCGTTGCGGTAATAAATCGGGTGATCCGTCTGGATACCGCCGATATGATGATGGTCGATGATCGCCCGGATATCCGCGTCCTCAATATGATTCAGGGTCTGGTTCATCGCGCTGTGGTCAACCAGGATCACCTTACGGTGCTCATAGTTCAGCACATGGTAGCGGGAAACAACCCCGATGATCATTCCTTCCCTGTCAACGACCGGGAAGCTGCGGATCCGGGACTTGTTGATTTTGACGGCGGCTTCATTGACGAATTCATCTGCCCCGAAGGTGATGATATTCTCAGCCATGATCTCTTCAACCGGATAGGATTCGGTAATGAACTGGGCCGCGAACATCGTATCCTGGTCAGTCTCAATGACCGCACAGCCGGCTTCGGCAGCCAGCTGCCTGACATGTTCGTCGGTCTTTACCCCGCAGGTAATCACCAGGCACTTGACCCCCATGCGGATCAGCATTTCGTGCTTTTCACTGCCGCCGGAGAGAATGGAAATGCCACCCTTCAGGTCGTATCTGCGGGCTTCCGTCTCTTCCAGGGTGATGACATGGACATAGCCGTTGGTGGTGAAGGCTTCCGGCACAACCACCGCAGTCCCCTTGACCGTCCGGGCAATCTGGTCCAGGGTTGCCGTGGCCATCAGGACGCTGCGCTGTTCCGCCGTCTGCAGGCGGTAGACGGACAGGTCCGAAGTCGTGACAGCCCCGCACAGTTTCCCCTCATCCATGACGAACAGGGAGCGGTACTGCGACTGCTTCATGGCCCGCCATGCCTCGTGGACGGTGGCATCCTTCGGCAGCAGCACCGGTTCATCCAGCTCGATGTCCCCCAGGGTCAGCCTGGCGTCGGTCAGCAGGAACGGGTTCTCCCGGTGAAAACGCTTCAGGACAAATTTCGTCTCTTCGTTCAGCGGCCCCTGCCGGCAGGCAATCGCCTGATTGCCCAGCTGTTCCTGCAGCGCCGCCATCGTCAAGGCAGCACAGATCGAATCTGTATCCGGATTCTTGTGCCCGGTTACATAAATCGGTTTCATGTTTCTCTCCTTTTAATATGTCAGGATCTCGTTGCCGGTCTCCGTGATCAGGATGCTGTGTTCCCACTGGGCACTGTCAGACCCGTCTGACGTCGAAACGGTCCAGTCATTGTACGGATCCAGCACAACCCCGGCCCGGCCGGCGTTGATCATCGGTTCGATCGTAATGATCATGCCCGGCACCAGCACCATGCCGGTATGTTTCCGGCCGATGTGGGCCACAAAGGGATCTTCATGGAATTCCAGGCCGACCCCGTGCCCGCCCAGTTCCCGGACAACGGAGTATCCCCTGGACCTGGCATATTTCGAGATGGCATAGCCGATATCACCGACGGTATTCCAGGGCTGGGCAGCTTCCATGCCGATTTCCAGGCAGCGCTTCGTTTCTTCCACCAGGCGCTTCCGCTGCGGGCTGACTTCGCCGATCATGAACATCCGGCTCGCGTCACTGTAATATCCATTATAAATAGTGGACACATCCACGTTGACGATATCACCGTCATGCAGCTTCCGCAGCCGGCTCGGAATGCCATGGCACACCTCATCGTTGATGGATGTGCAGACACTCTTCGGATAACCCTCGAAATGATACGGTGCGCAGACGGCCCCGTGACTGTTGGTGTACTCCCTGACAATGTCATCAATATCCTGGGTTGTCATGCCGGCTTTGATGTGTTTTGCCACTTCGTCAAGCACCCCGGTGTTGATCCGGCTGGACGCCCGGATGCCCTCGATATGCGAAGGCCGCTTGATCAGCCGTTCATCCGGCACGATCATCCGCCGCCTCCGGCACTGCTCCATGCGTTCCAGAATATGCGCGGGAATCGGTTCCCGGTCAAAAATCTCATCTATCTCACTCATGTCCCTGCTCACTTTCTGTTGTACTGCCAAACCCGCCGGTCCGTATGCCAGCCGCGGCATCATCTTCCGTAATGCCGAAAGGAACGAATATCCCCTGCACCATGCCGTCCCCTTTCCGGATCAGTACCGTCCGATCCTGGCGGCTGTCATTGGTCAGCTTGCAGAAGATATGCCCTTCATTGTCGGCACCATAGTAGTCACTGTCGATAATCCCGACTGTATTGTTCATCTGCAGGCGGTACTTGAAGCCCAGCCCGCTGCGGGGAAACAGCATGAGCACATAATCCTCCCGCATGCGCACCCGCAGTCCGGTCGGTATCAGAATCTCTTTTCCCGGGGCCAGTTCAATGTCCACCGGGGCACAGATGTCATAGCCGGCAGAACCTGCCGTTGCCCGCCGCGGCATGCGGATATCCGCATAGATCCGCGCTGTTTCCTCCGCATCCGTGCCGGGGAAGTTCTTTTCCCAGTCTGCCGCAAAGCGGTCATATGATACCTTTTCAAACGCTGCTGCCCTGATCATATCACTCACCTGTATCTTTCTTATGCAGAATATCAGATACTCCGCCTTACATTCAACCTGTATTCGGCCTGAATCCTGCCCGGCCATTGTATCACGCCGCGTAAATCAGCGCATATATCATTCCCCCCTGAGGCGCTGTTTCGGGTATAATGTTTTTCGGAGGTATTTCCTATGAAACTCAATGTAGCCGTCATCTTCGGCAGTGAAACCGTTGAACATGAAGTCAGTGTGATTTCCGCCCATCAGGCAATGAACGCGCTTGATCCGGAAAAATATAATGTCATCCCGCTCTACATTTCCAAGCAGCGCAAGTTTTATTATTCCGAGCTGCTCCGGGATATCCGGAATTATACGAATCTGGATGACCTGACCAGCCGCTGTGAACAGGTTGTGCTGGCCAACGTGGACAACCAGGTCATCATCAAGCCGGTCAAGGATTCCCTGTTCGGTAAAAAGGTCCTCGGCACCATCGACATTGCCGTGCCGGTCATGCACGGGACCAACGGCGAGGACGGCTCCATTCAGGGTTATCTGGAAATGCTGAAGCTTCCCTATGCCGGACCGGACCTGTACGCCGCGGCCGTCGGCCAGGACAAAGTGCTGCAGAAGCACATCCTGCATGACAACGGCCTGCCGATCACCAACTGGTTCTGGGTCTACGGCAGTGAGATGGATACACGTAAGGAAGAAATACTCCGGCAGGTGCACAAGCTGATCTATCCGGTCATCCTGAAGCCGGCCTGCACCGGTTCCAGTGTCGGCATCTCGATTGCCCACAATGATGAGGAATACCTGCAGGCTTTCGAGGAAGCCCGGCAGTATGACCTGAAGATCATCACCGAAAAGGTCGTCAAGCCGATGCGTGAGATCAACTGCTCCGTTGCCGGTGACAGCTTTGAGGCTTTCCCTTCCGTTCTGGAAGAAGTCAACAAGAACAACAACGAGGAAATCCTTTCCTTTGACAAGAAGTACATGGGCGGCGGCAAGAATGCCAAGGGCGCCGGCAGCCAGCCTTCCAAGGGCATGGCCAGCACGGCCCGTATTGTCCCGGCACCGCTGACCGATGCCCAGACAAAGCAGATCCAGGAATATGCCCTGAAGACCTTCAAGGTACTTGGCATGAGCGGCGTCTGCCGGATTGACTTCATGATGGATGCCGAAACAAAGACGATCTATGTCAATGAAGTCAACACGATTCCGGGCAGCCTGGCCTTCTATCTCTGGGAAGCGACGGATGTGCCGTTCCGGGTCCTGATGGACAAGCTGATCCAGCTGGGGCTCGACCGGGCCCGCCGGCGGTCACGCATGACCTTCTCCTACGATACCAACCTGCTGGCTTCCTATTCGGAAAACAGTGCCAAGGGTGCGAAAGGCGCGAAGCAGTAAGCTTCCGCTTTTTTCATATCCGGGCATGATATAATTGGGACAGAAAGTGAAGGTAATACAATATGTCTACTCCTCATAACAGCGGTGTTCCCGGACAGTTTGCCAAAACCGTCCTGATGCCGGGTGATCCCCTGCGGGCCAAATTCATTGCTGATACATTCCTTGAGAATGCCGAACTGGTTACTTCGGTCCGTAATGTTTACGGCTATACCGGAACATATAATGGAAAGAAAGTATCTGTCATGGCTTCCGGCATGGGCATGCCGAGCATTGGCATCTATTCTTATGAACTGTTCAAGTTCTACGATGTGGACAATATCATCCGGGTCGGGTCTGCCGGTGCCTATTCCGCCGATCTGAAGCTGTATGATGTCGTGCTGGCTTCGGCCGCCTACTCCGAGTCCACGTTTGCCAGGACCCAGTCCGGACTTGATATCCCGGATACCCTGCTGCCGTCCGCAGAACTCAACCAGCGCCTGCGTGACGCAGCTGTCAAACTGGCTATTCCGCTTCATGAAGGTGTGATTCACAGCAGTGATGTCTTCTACCGGGACAACTTTGACTGGACAACCGTGCGGGATCAGCGCGGCTGTGTCGCCTGCGAAATGGAAAGCTATGCCCTGTTCCACAACGCTGCCATCCTGGGCAAAAACGCCGCCTGCGTGGTGACCATCTCCGACAGTTTCGTCTACCCGGAAATCACTACCCCGGAAGAAAGACAGAAATCATTCACCAACATGATGAAAATTGCCCTGGAAGCTGCCGAGTAAAAATTATTGTTGCGTTACATCATATCGTGTGGTATATTATGAAAGCGCACTGATATGAGTGCTGGCTGACTGAAGAAGTACTCAAGAGGTCGAAGAGGTGCCCCTGCTAAGGGCATAGGTCGGGAAACCGGCGCGCGGGTTCAAATCCCGCCTTCTTCGCCAGTAACGGTTCCGTGGTGTAGTGGCTAACATGCCTCCCTGTCACGGAGGAGATCGCGAGTTCGATCCTCGTCGGAACCGCCATTCTTTGCGGCTGTAGTTCAATGGTAGAACGCCACCTTGCCAAGGTGGACACGGGGGTCCGATTCCCCTCAGCCGCTCCATTTGATCTGTCCTTCCCGTATGGGGAGTTTTTTTATGTCTTTATGTGAAATTAAGTGATTTGACCACTGGTCAAAAATTTGTGCTATGATAGACTCAATTATGAAAGGACGGAATACAATGGAAACTACTCGTACATATATTCTCCCCTATGACAGCTCTGCCCAGTCAGTTGCCTACGCGCTGGCCGAATACCTTGATGTAGAGAAGAACATGATCACCCAGACCATGCGGACCCGCAACGGATATACTGTCCAGTGCAAGGGTGACGCAACCGCCGAATGGACGAAATATATCGGCATGGACGCTGCCCTGTCTGTCGCCATGACCCAGATTGATGACGAACTCACGGTTGTCATCGGTACCGACAAGTGGGTGGAAAAGCTCGGCATCGCGGCCGTCGGCTCGATCTTCTTCCAGCCGCTGCTGATCACAGCCGGCATCGGGGCCCTGCGTCAGGCCACCCTGCCGCAGGATATCTTCCGCTTTATCGAAGACTTCCTCGGCGTTGAACCGGTTGAGAAAGTCGTTCCGGAACGCACCGCACCGGCTGAAAAACCGGAAGTCGTGCTCTGCCCGAAGTGCGGGACTGCCAACCGGATCGGTTCCCTCTTCTGCCGGGAATGCGGTGAAAAGCTGGTCAAGCCGGTCGTGAAATGTCCGGAATGCGACGCTGTCCTGGAAGGAGACGAAACCTTCTGCCCGTTCTGCGGCAAACGGCTGAAATAAAAAACTGAACCTGGCAACAGGTTCTTTTCATTTCCGGTGTTATCATGCAAACTTTATCCGTGTGATTGGAGGGTACCATGAGCAAAGCAGGAATTACCATGCCGGCAATAATCAGCGGCATGTTCACGTTGATGACACTGTTCTGCCTGTACCGGCTGGCTGGCTTATCATTTTCTTCATAAAAAGCCGGTCAGTGATGATGACGACGATGACTGAAAGATCTGAAAAGGTCCGGACCATGACGGTCCGGGCCTTTTTCGTACTCAGTGATTGAAGGCGTCCGGCAGATCGTTTTCCAGCAGGATTGTATCAGCCGGCGTGGCATTCTTCCAGACCCAGTCAAACGCTTCCTTGACGGTGGCCAGCACATGCACATGCGACATATCATAGCCGGAATCCTCCAGGCCCTGCCGGATGGCGTGAACCTGTTTCTCCCCGACCAGGATAACCTCGTCGGCACACCCTTTCATCCGGGTTCCGAACGTATGGTTGATTTCATCCTGGCGTTCTCCGAGTTCAATCATGCCCGGCGTGACAATAATCCGTTTCCCGGGCATCTTCGCCAGTACTTCCAGGGCCATCGCGGCACCGCTGGGATTGGCGTTGAACGCATCATCGATAAATGAATAGCCGCCGATGATCTTTTTCTCCAGGCGGTGCTCCACTTGCTTCATCTCCCGGACAGCCCGCTGAATCCGCGGCCAGGGAATCGCCAGTGTCCTGGCAACCGCCACCGCTGACAGGATATTCAGGATATTCAGCTCGCCCAGCAGTTTGCTCTCAAACGCATGGCTTTCGCCTTCGGCCTGCACCTTGAAGGAAGAACCGTTAGGACCGTAATCAATATCCACGGCCCGGAAATCAACATCTGTGCACCGGATCCCGTAGGTCAGAATCCGGACCGGGTTTTTGATTTCATATGCCCGGATCAGTTCATTGTCATAATTCAGAATGCCCGTCCCGTCCGGCGGCAGCAGTTCGATCATCTGCATCTTCTCCCGGGTGATGTTGTCCTGGGAGCCGAAGGTCTGCAGGTGCTGCGGGCCGATGGAGGTCACCACTCCGATGGAAGGATGGACAAAATTCATCAGTTCCGTGATATCGCCGACATGATCCGCCCCCATTTCACAGACAAATACCTGGTGGATGGGTTTCAGCAGTTCCCGGATCGTCCGGGTAATGCCCATCGGGGTATTGTACGAAGCCGGCGTCATCAGTGACATATACTGCTCGGAAACAATCGACTGGATGACATTCTTGGTGGAAGTCTTGCCGTAGCTGCCGGTAATGCCGATGCGGATCAGGTCCGCGTGCTGATTCAGGATAGCCTTCGCTTCATTGAGATACCGGGTCCGGCCCGCCTTCTCAATCGGCGCCGTGATGACAGCCATGGGATAAATCAGCAGCCAAGGCAGGCAGGCGGAAAGCAGCGGCGCGCTGATCCGGAAGAATACCGGCACCAGGTTCAGCCCGGCGGCACAGATCACGGCCAGCCCGGCCATGACGGCAATCTGGCGCTTGACCCGGTTGGTATAGACCAGCGGCTTGATATAACTCCGGCCGCGTTCCTGCACGATTCTTACAGCGGTCAGCACCGCCCCGGAAACAGCCAGGGCCGCAGCCCCCTGCCCCCACAGCAGCCGGGCCGCCGCCGTGGCCGCCGAAAGCACTGCCGGCAGGACATACTGCCCGGCTCCGGCCAGACCGTTTTCCCGCAGCCATTTTGTAAACCGCGCGCATTCGTAACGGTTCTGCTGGAACATGTGCAGGGCATGCTTGCCGGGCACCAGCATCGATGTCAGCCACAGGCATATTCCGATGATTGTCAGTATCTTCATCTGTTCATATCCTCTTTCAGAAAGACATCCAGCACCCGGTTGAACCTGTCACTCTGATGCCAGTAGGCAAAATGGTCATCACCGGCGAACACCGCCAGACCGGCATCCGGGATTTCCTTTTCCATCAACTGGTCCATCCAGAGCGGCACAGCTTCATCCATATCACCCCAGACCAGCAGCACCGGGCAGCTGATCTCCTTCAGTACCGGGGTCACATCATCATTCACCACTTTGACAAAAGATTCCCGCATGATGCCGCTGACATTCCGGTAGTCTTCCGAACCGGCCCTGTTCTGCAGCTCCGCCAGTTTCTTCTCATTGCCGGTGGCCTGCAGAAGCCACTTGCCGGCCTTGAATGTCTTCGTCCGCAGATGCCAGCCGAGATCCCGTTTCGGGCGGATGCCGGCCGCCCCGGTCAGGCACATCCGGCGCACGTCATGGTGAACCGCCGCATAACGGATCGCCACCCGGCAGCCGAACGAGTGCCCGATCAGAATCGGGGCTTCAATCCCGTTGGCAGTGATGAATTCTTCCAGGAAGTGCATATACTCCGGCACACCCCAGGGCATCGGCGGCAGGCTGCTCTCCCCGAAGCCCGGAAAATCGAGATTGTATACGGAAAAAGAAGAACACAGATGCTCTTCCACGGCACTCATCATATACATGTTCTGGCCCCAGCCGTGCAGCAGGATCACATCCCGGCCGCTGCCGCTGTGCCGGAAAGCTGTCCTTACCCCGGCAAATTCCGCAAATTCTGTCATATGTCCTATATTGTACCCGATCTTTCCGCCGCCGTTAAGCCGGAAATCGTTTACTTTCTGTTTCCCCGGGCCCGTTCCTTTTCCCGTTTTTCCTTCCGGCTGATCTCTTTCCAGATCCTGAACTGCACCCCGTCAGGCAGGTTGGAAGCTTCCACCCGGTATCCGTATGTCGTCACGACCCGGTAGACAATCGAAAGGCCCAGGCCGAACTGCCCGTCGGTGCCCTTCTCATACGGCTGGAACAGCTTGTTCAGCGTGGCCTGGTCAATCGGCCTGCCGTCATTGAAAATAATCAGTTCGGCATCATGGAGCTGGATGCTGATCCGGGTTTTGGCATAGCGCAGGGCATTGTCAATCAGGTTTTCGACAGCGATCCGCCAGGGATCCTCATCCCCGTGGAAGAAGACTTCCGGGTCCATAATCCGCTCAAAGGTGATTTCCGGCCGGATGACTTTCAGGGACAGCAGGACCTTGTCGATGACATCATTCATGTTCAGGGTATCCCCTTCCGGGCAGTCATCCAGAAGATAGCCCATCTTATTCAGGGTAATCAGGCTGCGGACTTTCTTGTCCAGCCGGTCGGCGTGCTCGATGATGACATCAATCGATTTCTCCAGGCTCCCGTACGGATAGATGCCGTCCTTGATGCTTTCGCCGTAAGAACGGATCGTGGCAATCGGGGTCTTGAGGTCATGGGAGATATTCTGGATCATCTCCTCTTTTTCACGGTTCTGCTTTTCCAGTTCCTCCTGCATGTCCCGCAGGGCTTCCGCGACTTCACCGATTTCATCCCGACGGTTGACGTTCAGCTCGGCAGCCTCATCGTTTTTGACCCGGTTGGCATAGTTGCGGATCTGGTTCAGCGGATGGATCAGGGACGCGACCCAGAGCAGCAGCAGGAAAAAGAGCAGGCCGGCAATCACGACGTTCATATTGACGACACTGTTCACCAGCAGGGTCCGGAACTGTTCCTCGTATGCCCCCGGCAGCAGGCTGATCAGCAGCCTGCCGTCCCGCAGCCGGGAAACGGAGTATTGCACATTGCTGATATTGCCGGTTGTCTCACTGCGCTCACGCAGCGTATAGTCAGCTGTTTCACTGCCTGCCTGTGACGCGTTCTGGCGGATGTCCCGCATTTCCTCTTCCGTAAACGAACCGCCGTCAAAAATCCGGAAGGTATCCGTATCAGGATCATAAATCCCCTGGATGATACCGCTGTCCGGGCTCACAAACGGGTGCTGTTCGGCATTGCGGTTCAGGTAGTACACGGCGCTTTCATGCGTGCTGTGAAGCATCCGGTACATTTCATTCCGGGTAAAACCGTCGATTGACGGGGTCAGGAAGGCAGACAGAAAGACCCCGAAAACGCCGATCACCAGGATAACAATGGTAATCAGCTGCTGGGTAAGACTTAGTTCACGAATCCAGAGATAAATGCGTTTCATCAGCCCAGACGGTATCCGAAGCCGTAAATCGTGTGAATGGTCAGGTCCGGGAGCTTCTTGCGCAGCCGCCGCAGCGTATCATCCACAACCCGGTCACTGCCGAAATAGTTTGTCTCCCAGACCCGCTCGAGAATCTGTTCACGGGAAAACGCCGTGCCGCGGTTGCGCACAAACAGCATCAGCAGATCAAATTCCTTGGTGGTCAGATCCACCTGGCGGCCGTGATCCGTCACCGTCCGCTGATCTTCGTCAATTTCATAGCCGTCCACGATCATGCGGGTATCCGCGTCCTTGTAGGTACGCCGGATGATATTGTTGACCCGGAGCACCAGTTCCTTCGGGGAAAACGGCTTGGTGATATAGTCATCACTGCCCTTTTCCAATCCGATGATCCGGTCAAATTCCTTATCCCGCGCGGACATGAAAATCACCGGCACATTCGCGTCATGCTGGCGGATGTCCTCAATCAGGTCAAAGCCGCTCTTGTCACCGAGCATGATATCCAGAATCCACAGATGCACATCGTCATCTGCTGTATGAATGGCTGCTTCATCATATGTCAGATAGGAGCGTACATCATATCCTTCTTTCTGAAGATACTGCTTGACCAGTTCATTCAGATCTTTCTCATCTTCAACGATTCCTATGACTTTTTTCATTTTTTCAACCTCATTTATCATCTTATCATAGTTTAATCGTGATTTCGGCGGCGACAGTTTAATTTCAGCGGGGATTGCGGGTTTCAAGCCGCACATGATCCCGGCGCACGGATTGCCGGCTGACACGACAAAAAAAACCGTCCCGGCACAATGCCGGAACGGTCCCTCTGCTGTTCGTTATAATCGGTTATTCGATGCCGAATTTTTCCCGTACAATCCGGGCGACCTTCTCCACTTCTTCCGCGCAGATCTCGTCTGTTTCGGCTTCAGCCATGACCCTGACAAGCGGTTCTGTACCGCTGGCCCTGACCAGCAGCCGGCCATTGCCGTGCAGATTCTCATTAACCTCATCAATGGCCTTTTTAACCTCCGGGTCTTCCATGGCCAGGTGCTTGTCGGTAACCCGGACATTCACCAGCAGCTGCGGATAGATCTTGAGGCCTTCCCGGAGTTCCATGGCACCCTTGCCGGTCTCTTTCATGATCTTCAGCATTTCCAGGGCTGTGACCAGGCCGTCACCGGTCGCTTCGACCCGCTTGAAGATGATATGGCCGGACTGTTCACCGCCGACAATGTCATCTTCCCTGCACATCTGTTCATAAACATATTTATCGCCGACCTGGGTGGCAACGGCAGTGATGCCTTCCCGTTCCAGGGCCTTGAACAGGCCGAGGTTGGCCATGACGGTGGTGACGACATTATTGTTGTTCAGAATGCCGAGGTCACGGAACCGTTTGCCGGTAATGTACAGAACATGGTCACCGGTCAGCAGTTCACCGTCAGGCGCCGCCATGATCATCCGGTCCGCGTCGCCGTCGAAGGCCAGGCCCAGATCATAAGTGCCGCTGCGGACTGCTTCCTGCATCATTTCCGGATGCGTGGAACCGCAGTGTGTATTGATGTTGATGCCGTCCGGGCAGTTGTTCAGAACCGTCAGTTCCGCGCCCAGCCGCTTCAGCAGTGTTTCGGCCGTGAAGGTGCTGGACCCGTTGGCGCAGTCAACGACCAGGCGCATGCCCGACAGGTCGAGCGGGTATGTTTTTTCCAGCCAGTCAAGATATGTCTCCAGTCCTTCCGGATAGGCGATGACCTTGCCGATCCTGTCATCCGTGCAGAACGTCAGCTCGGTTTCCCCGTCAATGAACTTCTCGATCAGGTCTTCGATGTCCGCGGAAAGCTTGATGCCTTCCTTGGAGAAGATCTTGATGCCGTTGTCATAGAACGGGTTGTGGCTGGCTGACACCATTGCGCCGGCCGCGAAATCCCCGGTCCTTGTCAGGTATGAAATCATCGGGGTCGGGCATCCCCCGGCCAGATAGGCATCGCACCCCTGGGCGGCAATGCCCGCTGCCAGGGCGTGTTCCAGCATATCCGATGACAGTCTTGTGTCCTTGCCGATCAGGATGTTCTGCTTGCCGTTCTGACTGTAGTAGTAACCCATGTAGCGGCCCACCTGGAATGCCCGGTAGGCATCGAGGTCCACGTTTGCTTTGCCGCGGATACCGTCTGTTCCGAAGTATTTACCCATTGTTTGTTCCTGTCCCTTCTCCTGATTCACTGTCCGGGTTTGTTTCGCCCAGCACGTTCATCGTATACGTTGACTCAACCAGCGAGTACTTGACCAGTCCGCCGGCGGGCTGATCCACCTGCAGCTGGAAATCCTGCAGACCCGGCTTGGCGTCTTTCAGATCCACATAAACCGAAATATCATCGGCTGTAATGGACGCAATGTTGTTCTCAGTGCCGAATACCGTGACACTGGTTGTCGTCTTGTTTTCCGGCTGGGATGCCTTGTAGTTGTTTACATTGTTCCGGTAGTAGATACGGACATCATCGATGGTCCGGGTCACACCCTCGCCCAGCGTCACATTCATGGTGATCTGGTTGATGTTGCTGGAGTTGACCCCGGCCGGCAGTGTGATCGGCCGCAGGATCGTGGAGGAGTCCTTGGTCAGGGTGGATGCGTTCAGGGTAACAATGACCTTTTCAATCTGGCCCAGAACGGATTCTGTACCGTACACGGTCACCGTCTGCTGATCGATGGAGATCGTTTCGATCGCCTTGCCTTCCGGCACCTCACCGCTGACCTCCACCTCAATCGGCACGGTCTTGTTCGGCGAAGTCACCGCCACGGAAACATTGACGGTCCGCGGCACGATGTCCGCATTGACCGGCAGGCCGCTGGCATTATAGGCAATCAGTGTCGCTTCCTGCGTGAAGTCGGCTGTCTGGCCGCTGACATCGATCAGGGCCTTGACGAAGGCAATTGAGTCCAGCGTATCCTTGGACGCCCTGACATTGACCTTTGTATACTCGAAGGTCGGCACCCCCAGGCTGTAGATCGATTCCATTTTGTCCTGGTTGATATAGTCATAGGACAGATCGAACTGCTGGGTGGTTTTCTTCTTGAGGGTTACGATGACATTGGACGGGTCGATCCGGATCGTGACATTTTCACCGAATCCTTCCGTCTTCAGCTTGACGTTGTGCGTGCCTTCTGTCAGACCCTCAAGGTCTGCCACAACCACGCCCTTGGAGTTCGAGGCTGCGGTTACCGCCGAGGCATCGCCGCTGATTGTGATGGCAGCTTCTGACGGCAGGCCGCTCAGTTCAAACGTGTCACCGTTGTACTTGGCGGTTACGGTAATGTTGGACAGGTCCTTGCTGGTTTTCAGCGTGGACATGTTCATGGAGTTGCTGCTGTTGAGATTGACAATCGCATACATCATGACTGCCAGCACAAGGGCTACCACCCGTGTGTATTTCCGGTTAAACAGCGTCTTGTCAATAAAGCCGGAGAACCACCGGAAGGTCCTGACCAGGTTGTCCCCGATATGCTGGTAAGTATTTGCCACCTTACGGGACTGGCTGGCAATGCGGTTCGCCAGTTCAGTTTTCCCGTTATCGGATTCCCAGGTTTTTTTCTTCTTGTTTTCAGACATTACCGGTCACCTCCCTTGTCGCGATCGGAGGATGTATCCGACGGCATCTGATCCAGAATCTCGAATGTTTCATCCAGATCATCGTTCAGCCCTACGATCTTGGAAATATCCAGTTTGGTCGTATCGAACATCTTTTCGCTCTCGGTAGGACGGTGGAGCTGGGCCAGCATGTCATCTGCCGGCGAGGCAGCCGGCTGCTGCGGTTCCGGTGCCGGCTCAGGTTCCTGTTCCTTGTTGGCATTGGAATACTGCGCATACAGCTGGTTGCGCATCCGCTTGATATCTTCCGAAGTCAGCCGGGCGGCCGGTTCCTGTTTTGCCGGTTCTTCCGCAGCCGGTTCTGCTGCCGGGATTACCGGCGGTTCCAGCGTGGCTGCCGGCGCTTCTTCCCTTACGGGCTGCCGGTCTTCCTCAAACCGGTTGCCGGCCGCGTGATGCGGATAACTCGGCGCCGGTCTTTCCTTCTTGCGCGGGAGTTTGATATCGGAGGCTTCTTCCTCCAGCTTGATCATCTGGGTATCGTCCGGAGCATTTTCTTTTCTGCTGTTTACCGGTTCCGGCTGTGCTTCGGCCGGGATGACTTCCTCGACTTCAATCTTCTCCATTCTGCCGGTATCCTGCTTCCTTACTGCCAGTTTATCGCGCAGCCGGGAAGGTTCCTTGGCCGGGGTCTTGTCGTCAATGATCACTTCGCGGCCCGGTTCAGCTGCGGCAGGCTCCTGCCGGCTGGTCTTGACTTCAGTTTCTTCCCCGAGAATGACCCGCAGCAGGTAGTCACGCAGTTCTTTCCGGTTGAACTGATAGATCTTGCCGCCTTCCGTGACGCTGATCGCGCCGGTTTCTTCCGAAACGACAATGGTCACCGCGTCGGTGATTTCCGAGATGCCGATGGCCGCCCGGTGCCTGGCCCCGTAGCGGGACGGCAGTTCCAGGTTGGTCGGCGGGAAATAGGCACTCGCGCAGGCAATGCGGTCACCCTGGATGATGACGGCGCCGTCATGCAGCGGTGTGGAGGTGACGAAAATGGAAGTCAGCAGTTCTGCCGTCACATCCGAATTCAGCCGGGTTCCGGTCGCGATGAAATCTTCCAGGGAATGGGACTGCTCGATGGAAATCAGGGCCCCTGTCTGATCGTTGCTCAGCAGCATGGCGGCCGTGACGATCTGGTCCACCAGGTGTTCCTTTTCGTTGCCGGTCAGGGTTGTGATACGTGAAAAGGCATTGGATTTCCCGATCCGTTCCAGGACCGAGCGGATTTCCGGCTGGAAGATAATGATGATCGCGAGAAAGCCCCAGTTGATAAAGATATCCGTAACATAAGATACTGTCTTGAGGCCCATCAGCTTGGCCACCCCGTCAGTCAGGATGACCAGCAGGATCCCCTTGAAAATCTGGATCGTACGGGAATTGTTACGAACCAGTTTGATGACATAATATAGTAAAAACCACATGATGAAGATATCCAGAATCATCACAGTGATGACCCGGATGTTCTCCATTGGTAAACCCATCGCATATCCGGACAAGGCAAAACACTCCCTTCGTACCTGAAGATTATATCATAATTCATTATATAAAGAAGTTCTTCCTTGCCCGGATTGGGTCGCTTTGGATTAAGGTTTCTGTGATAAGATTAGTAAATCAACAACTCATGACACTGTGAGGAACCGCCATGAAAAGCGTCCGTACCGTAAGATATTTCCTGATTGAACTGCTGTATACCGGAATCATGCTGTATTTCTTCAATTACATGCAGATGACCTATTCCGTGGATACTGTCTTTGACCATTCCCTGTTCATGATCATCTGTCTGGGCCTGATTGCGCTGATCTGGTTCATCGGCCCCATGCTGAACAGATACTTCGTGCTTGTATACGGCGCGGTCTATTTCCTGTACCTGGTTTCCCAGGATGTATATAAACGGGCGTTCCATCAGTATTACCGCTTCAGCACCGTGCAGGATCTGTTCGGGGATGCATTCGCGGCCAGGGCAAGCGCCATGGAATTCATTGCCTGGGAGGATCTGTATCCCTTTCTGGCCCTGCTGGGCATCACCCTGGTCTTTGTGATCCTTTACTTCCTGCTGCAGCGCCGCTGCGTCAAACTGCTGTACCGGCTGCCGCTGAAGCTGGCTGTCCTGCTGCTGTTCTACCCGGGCCGGGATTTCTATTATCAGTATCTGGATCAGATTGAAGGCACCAAGAATTCCGAGGATGCCTTCCAGATCAACAAAACCGATTATTACGTCTATGAAGTCATCCCGAGCACGAATCAGTTTGTCGATAAATTCGGCCTGCTGACCTTTGCCTACCGGGATGCGGAAACCTTCCTGACCGCGGAGGTGCTGTCGGAGGAAGACCGGCAGGAAATCGCTGCCTATATGAATGCCAGACCGGCGCATAAGCCGAATGACATGACCGGTCTATTGGCCGGTAAAAACGTCATCTTCATCCAGGCGGAGTCATTCATCAACGCTGCCTGCACGAAGGAACTGACCCCGACCATCTGGCAGATGCAGCAGAATTCCATCCGGATCGAAAACTTCAACACACCCGCACTGCCCGGCTCGACCAGCGATACGGAGTTCATGGCCAACACTTCCCTGATTCCCAACAGTGAAGGCCACGCTGTCTGCTACAAGTATCCCTACAACACATACGTCACCACCCTGCCCAAGCTGTTCCATAAGCACGGCTATTATACCTATGCGTTCCACAACAATTACCGGCAGTACTATAACCGCAGCCTGACCATGCCGGGCTTCGGCTATGATGAATTCCTTGACTGCACGGACCTCAGGCTGCCGGATTCCCAGCCGGACACCACCGTCATGGAGATCATGAAATGGATCTTCACGGATGAGGATAAGCCCTACCTTGCCTACTGGATCACCTTCAGCGGCCATCAACCGTATGATCTTGATTCGTTCGGGGTCAGTGAAGAAGATGTCGCCCGGATCAGGAAGCTCTATCCCGACCTGGAAGATCCCTATGTCAGCTTCCTGGCCAAGAACATGGATCTGGACCGTTCCCTCACCACCCTGATGGAGGAACTGCGGAACGCCGGCAAACTTGATGACGTGGTCTTTGTCTTCTTCGGTGACCATATCGTCAAGGGTCTGGACTACTCTTCCACTGCCCCGTTCTATAAAGAAACAGACCAGGCCTGGAGTCCGGAGAAAGCGTACACGGACCTGTATATCTACAACACCGCCACCAAGCCAATGACCTACACCAAGGTGGCAACCGCCCTGGACCTGCTGCCGACGATTGCCAATCTGTGGGGCTTCAAGTTCGACAACCGGACCATCCTGGGCACGGATATCTTCGATCCGGATTACAAAGGCTTCTATTTCAGCGAATGGGAATTCTGGAAGACCGACAACTATGCCTATGACTTCATGTATGATGATTTCTACGATTACGGAAACTACAGCCTGGTCAAAGCCGAAGAAGAGATGCAGGCGGCCATGTACAAGCGGGATATCGCCAGGAAAATTCTCAAACTGGATTACTTCGCAGAGAAAAACGATCATTGACTGATCGTTTTTTATTGCTCGAGCGGGTATGTTTCCTCTTCCTGCTTGAGGCGGATGGTCAGGTTGTCCGGGGCATAGCGCTCCACACTCAGCATGACCACCTCATCCGGCCAGAACCAGTCGATGAAGATGGTGCGGTAGTCCCAGCGGTGCATGATAAAGCAGTGCTTGTATGTCCTTTCCAGATACGGGATCAGGTCCGTCCGGAACGAATCCCCGATCAGGAATACGGTACGGTCCACCGGGGCCTGTTCACAGCGGGTTTCCAGCACCGTATCATTGAACATGCGGTTGTATTCCACGGTGAAGTCATCATGGAAGCTGACCACTGCCGGCTGGTCCAGCAGCAGGTCCCGGATGCCGGAAATCCGGATCAGGTCGGTATCCAGGTGCTGGTCCGGTCCGTACGACAGTTCCATGTCATCCATGAAGGCCGGATCGAGCTCCGGATGGGTCACCGCCATCAGAGCCTTATAACCGATATAGGCCCCGTAGGCATTCCAGTGGATGTCCTGGCGGTAATAGGTCTGCCCGTTCTCCGATGCCCGGCGCAGTTCCGCCAGCGGGTA
>JAFOIT010000096.1 GCA_017420585.1 Solobacterium sp. | reverse complement strand
TGGCATTGCCTTTTTCGACTTCCACTTCGTATTTCTTGTCGTTCAGTACAACTATGTATTTCATTTCAGTTTCTACCCCTTTACTGAAGTTCTCTGATGGACTTGAAGATCAGCTGGCTCAGCGGGATCTTAGTCTCATCACTGACAATTGCCATGATGCAGGCAACTGTCTTGTCGTCCATGTCGCCATACAGGGCGATTTCGCCGCCGTATGTTCTGTCGTCGAATACCCGTTCTTCAGCTCCCGCGGCCGCGATAACGGCAGCCGGTGACGGGGCCTTGACAGGTTCTGCCTGCTTGCCGGCCAGTCCGCTGACAACCTTGTTGATGCAGCCGATAATCACCCACAGCAGCACCAGCATGATGAAGACTACAAGGAACCCGGAAGCGGCAATAATGAGTGCCTGTCCGATACCCATGGTTATTCAACCTCCTGAATCCGGTAGCTGACCTTCAGGGCTTTCTTTTCCATCCGCTCACGCAGGAACTTTTCAGCCTGCGGCGGGAAGGCGACATAACTCAGTACATCTTCTTCACTCTCGGCCAGATCGCCCAAATATGCCTTCGCACCCGGGATCTCCGGTTCGATTGTATCGTCATAGCGGCCTTCGATCGGCTTTTCATCACCCAGGGCCTTCTTCATCAGTTCCTCACTGATCGGGGCCGGGGAGTGACCGTATTCACCGCGGCAGTATGCCTTGACTTCGTTGGAGATCAGCTTGTACCGTTCACCGGTCAGCACGTTTGTGACTGCCTGGGTGCCGACCATCTGGCTCATCGGTGTGACCAGCGGCGGATAACCCATGTCCTCACGGACCTTCGGTGTTTCCAACAGGACTTCGTCCAGCTTGTCCAGTTTGCCGACCGCGGTCAGCTGCGAAATCAGATTCGACAGCATGCCGCCCGGGACCTGGTAAGTCAGGGCATCGATCTTGGTGGTCAGGACGGACGGGTTCAGCCCGCCTTCCTTCAGGAATCTTGCCTGGACCGGCTTGAAGTGATCATTGATCTTCTTGCAGACACCCAGGTCGACGCCGGTATCGTAGTCCATCTCATTCAGCGTGTAGACCAGGGACTCGGTGGACGGATGCGATGTGCCGCCGGAGAAGATGGAGATTGCTGTATCGACACCGTCAGCGCCGGCTTCAATGGCCTTCAGCAGGGCCATCTGGGCCAGACCGGTTGTGGAATGCGAGTGCAGGTATACCGGAACCTTCAGTTCCTTCTTCAGTGCCTTGACCAGATCATAGGCGATCTGCGGGCTGATGATACCGGCCATGTCCTTGATGCAGATGGAGTTGCAGCCCATTTCTTCGAGCTTCTTGCCCAGTTCGACATAGCTTTCGAATGTATGGATCGGGCTGATCGTATAGCAGATCGCACCCTGGGCATGACCGCCTGCCTTCAGGCATTCGTCAATGGCAGTCGCCATGTTGGCCGGGTCGTTCAGCGCGTCGAAGATACGGATAATGTCGATGCCGTTCTCAACGGACTTACGGACAAAAGCCCGTACGGTTTCATCAGAGTAGTGTTTGTAGCCAAGGATATTCTGACCTCTCAGCAGCATCTGCAGCTTGGTCTTCTTGACCTTCGAACGGATAAACCGGAGTCTGTCCCACGGATCTTCATCCAGATAACGCAGGCAGGAGTCGAATGTTGCGCCGCCCCATACTTCCATGGAGTAGTAGCCGGCTTCATCCATCGTTTCCAGAATGTCCGCAAAATCCGAACGCGGCATCCGGGTGGCAATCTGCGACTGGTTGGCATCACGCAGCACCACTTCTGTTATGTTGACTTTCCTTTTCATTATGACCTCCTTAAGGAAATTCCCTTTAAACGCCATCTTTTATAATAATCAAGTTTGTTCTGATTTTCACCTATAAAATAAAGAAAAAACAGCGTCTTCCCGATTGTAAGCGGTTACGCTGTTATTCCGCATGAATATAACGTTTTACAGAGCTTGAAGTTTTCAGATCCGGGTCAGAAGTTCGTCCAGTGTACTGCCGTACGAAGGCAGGAATTCCGCCATGAAATCCCGGATTTCCGGCATGGTTTCCGCCTGCTGTTCGAGGATTCTCCGGGTGGATGCGGCCGCCGATCCGAACTCGGTGTTGCCGGCCCGCTCTTCCTCAATGCACTTGATGTAGGCGGAAAGCTTGTCGGCCGCCTTGACGTAGGGCACCAGTTCCTCATCCTGCATCTTCAGCACCGGGGCATAGATGTCCCGCAGATCTTCCGGCAGCTGCTGCAGCAGTTCCTCATTGGCAATCTGTTCGACATGTTTGTAGGCATCACGGATCTCCGTGCTGTAGTACTTGACCGGGGTGGGCATGTCACCGGTGATGATCTCCGAAGCGTCATGGTAGATGGCCATCAGGGCGGCCCGTTCCCCGTTGAGCTGTTTCCCGTAGCGCACGTTGCCCAGGGTGCACAGGGCATGGGCAATCATCGCCACTTCCAGGGCGTGTTCACTCAGGTTCTCCGGCCGGCTGCTGCGCATCAAAGCCCAGCGCTGGATGTATTTCATGCGCGACATGGTCGCAAAAAAATGATAATCGTCTTTCATATTTCCCTCTATTTGCGCCTGTACGGATTCTTCTTGAACAGATCCGTCAGCGGTTCGATCAGTTTCTTTCCCTCTTTTTTCAGCAGGTTCACCGTCGGCGTATCGCAGTACGGGCACCGCAGGGCGCTGTCGGGGATGCTTTTTCCGCATTTTCGGCAATACATATTGATCCCTCCGTATTCAGTATAAAGCATCCCTTCCGGTTTATGGACGCGATTTTCTTGCCCGTCGTGCCGCTTTCTGCTACAGTGCAAAAAACGGAGGTATTCATATGGCAACCATCCAGCTTGACCTGTATTCCCGCTGCCTGCAGCGCAATGTCCCGGTCACCGTCATCATCCCGGCCGATACGGTTGAATTCGAAAGCCAGCCGCTGCCGCCGGAGGCACCCTATCCGGCTTTCTATCTCCTGCATGGTTTCTTCGGCAACCAGAACGACTGGGTTTTCAAAGGCCTGCTACAGCAGCTTGCGGTTAAATACCGGGTGGCTTTCATCCTGCCCTCGGGAGAAAACCACTTCTATCTCGACATGCCGAGCGGCGAGCACTACAGCCGCTATATCGGCGAAGAACTTGTGGAACAGACCAGAAGACTGTTCCCGCTGTCCCGGAAACGCGAGGACACCATCATCGGCGGCATGTCCATGGGCGGCTTCGGCAGCCTGCTCAACGGCTTCCGCTGGAATGAGAACTTCGGCTGGATTGTCTCCCTGTCACCGGCTATATTCAGCA
>JAFOIT010000095.1 GCA_017420585.1 Solobacterium sp. | reverse complement strand
TGACAGGCCTGGCCAGTCTGGCCGGCGCCGCCGCCTCACCCCTGATCGGTATTATCTATGACCGCACCGGCAGCTTCACATCGCTGTTCGCGGCGCTGCTGGTCCTGATGATCGTCTGCTTTGTCCTGACCGGCGTCATGGCAAAACTGCGGTCGGAACACTGATACGGAAAGATGCCCGTCCGGGCATCTTTTTTTACTGTGGAATCACGGTATTCGGATTCAGTTCGTTGTTGATTTCCATGCCGGCCACTTTCCAGCCGTCAGCGGTATTCAGGAAGGTCATCTGATAGCCGATATGCCATGTCCGGTGCACTTCACCGTTATCCGCAAAGTAATCAAACACGACGTGGGCAACGATGGTGTCATCGTTCTGGTAAGCAGCCCGCAGCACCTGTTCGTTGGAGAATTCATGCGTCCGGTGGGCTGTGAACCAGTAGTTCTGCAGGGTTGTATAGCGCTGATACCAGGATGAACTGGTCATGGCAATGGCTGCCACCTCACCCAGGGAAGCATCCTGGGCCGGATAACTTGCGATCAGTTCGCCGTCCCGGATCATCTCCGCCTTCAGGTTTTCATCCGTGACGGGCCGTCCGGCCAGGTAATGCCCGGTAATGGGATCCTGCACCAGGACCAGGTCATCCGCTGCCGGTTCGGACAGCAGGCCCTCCAGCTGGTAGACATCCACCCGCGGGACCCTGCTTTCATCCGCAAACTGGAAGCCGTTGGCTGCCGGTACGTTTTCTTCAATGATCAGGCTGCGGGATACTGTTTCCCCGTGAATCATCAGCGGTTCCCCGGCCGGTACTTCGACAACTGCTGTGCGGTCCCCGGCCAGCGGCAGGCCTGCCTGCCATCCGCCTGCGGTTTCCTGCAGCACAATCTCCGCCAGGTATTCATCCCCGGCATACAGCCCGCATGCCCCGGCGCTGCACTGTACGCTGAGCGTATCACTGCCCCACTTTTCAATGATTGATCCAACCATATCCGTATAGGCACTTTCCGCATCCATGGACGGCTGTATTGCCATGGTCGCTTCATACAGGGCATGATAATCCCCGCTGCGCAGCTGATCGAGCAGGCGTTCAGTCGCATGCCCGGGCATCGCCGCGTCTTCTGTGCGGAAAGATGCCGCTGCCTGGCGCACCCGCATCTGCCCCAGGACCAGGATCACAGCCGCTGTCACCACAAGGGTCAGCAGGGCCGGAATCACTTTTATTCTTTTCATGATTATTCTTTCCCCCTGACCAGTATGACGGATGGCAGACTCCGTGAATCGTACATGGATACCGGATAGTGGATATACCGGTCATCATAGATCATGACCGAGGAATTCCCGCCGTCCAGGTTGCCGGCATTGACTGCCCCGTAATCCTGGAAAATCTTGACGATGTCCTCGTACTTTGCCCCGAAGGAAGAAGGACCGCGGCCGTCCACCACTAATAACAGAAATGTGCCGTCTGCTTTCTGGCCGATCGCCGTGCGCGGGTTGAGCATGTTCAGGTTATCGGTGCCCGGCCGGTAGGTAACCACGCCGTTGGTCAGGAACGTCGGCCCGAAGGTGACAGCTTCCACAACCCCCATGTCCAGCGCTTCCTGCCCCGAGCAGGTCGTGGTGATCAGCCGGTGATCCGCCGTGATGCCGACAATCGGCTGCGGCGCCCCGCCGGAAATCAGCTTCCCGTCCATGATCGTGATGCCGGCCGGTATGCTGCCGTTGCCGGTGCCGCCGGAATCTTCAAAGCCGCCGCCGTTGATGCCGCCGGCCGCATGATGCAGGGCCACATAGTCTTCCAGTTCCGGTGCTTCCGCCCCCGAGCCCATATGCGGATTGACGGCGATATAGACCTGTGACGGATCCTCGACAACCATCATATAGCCTTCATATGTGCCGGCATAGACATGTTCAATGACGATGCCGTCCTCGTTCCCGTCCGCGCTTTCCGGCGCCAGAAGCTGCCGCCAGGCCGGCTCCCCGGCCGGCGCGGTGACCGCCGCATGCCGGATGCGGGCAGTGTCCTCCGCGGTGAAAAAGCGCTGTGCCAGCCGATATTCCAGACTGTTTTCATCCAGCCGGCGGAACTGTTCCTCACTGTACAGCCGGTGTTCTCCGGCATACTTCTCCCGGTAGTAGGAATAGCCCGACCAGCCCAGGGTCCCGATGATTGTCAGTCCCATCAGTACCGCGAACAGCCCGGCAGATATCCCCTTTTTCCTTCCTGTAGTCATAATCCCCTCTGTATTCTTCCTCGTATATAACAGAAGCCGCGCCCTGAAGCGCGCGGCCTGCAGATTGTCAATTGTCGGCCCTGACGGTCAGTTCATCCGGCGGGCTTCAGCCTTTTCCGCTTCCCGGCGTCCGTACAGCAGTTCCACCGGGATTTCCGCCCCGCCTGCGGTGTTGACCAGATCATTGTCGATAATCAGCCGGCGTTCCTTCCCCGTCACCGGTTCCAGCAGCTTGTATACAACCATTTCCGCCTGGTTATGGGCCTGTTTCTTCAGACCGTCCAGATTGGCGTTTTCCTCAACATCCTTCCGGGCTGCCTGTACGGCGGTATTGATGTCCTCCTTGCGGTCCCAGTTGAACAGCGCGAAATGCTCGTCATAGAACTTGAGACTCGACGTGTCCACATCGATGGACTGGATTTCCGAAGGCGGCAGGACGACCCGCACTTCCGAATTGTTCACGGAAACCCGGGCCTTGGACAGGTCAATGCCGGCCCTGACATTCGCGCCGTAAACCATGGAAAATGATTTCCTGGACAGCAGCGGGATTGATCCGTTTTCATATTTGACCAGGCCGACGTATTCCAGATTGCAGGTTGTCAGGTCACTGCAGTTGGACAGCCGTGACTGGATGAACGACAGCGACAGCCGGTCCTTCTTCCTGCGGTTGGCAAACTCTCTGGTGATCCAGATGCCCAGCACGACGCCGAGGACCAGCACCAGCAGAATAATGATCAGATTTTTACCCATGGACAACTCTCCTTCCGAAGACAGTTCTATTGTAGCATTGCTTTACTGGACCCGGGCAAGTACCTCGCGGAAAGCCGCCTCGATTTCTTCCCGGGAAGCCCGGTAGGTTCCCTGGATCATCTCCGGCCGGCCGCCGCCCCTGCCGTTGAGTTTTTCATTCAGCAGTTTGCCCGCATCCCGCAGGTTTTCCGTCTGACTGAGCAGGATGTAATTGTAGACATTCTCTTCACTGCCGTTGGTATACATGGCACAGACAACCGCCTTGCCTTCTTCCATCAGCCGGTTCCCGTATTCCCGCAGGTCCACCGGCCGGACATCCTCGGCATAATCGATCACCAGGTATTCCCCAACCGGCAGGGTTTCCGCCTTCTGGGCCAGGTAACGCTGGGTCAGGGCGTTGATCTGCCGGCTCTTCTCCCCGTCGGCCTTCTGCAGGGCCCTGACGGCATCCGCGGTTTCATAGATCTTTGCGGCCAGCAGATGGGAAATATCGGCGTTCTGTTCAGACTGCCGGCAGTAATCCCGGTAGGCCCGGCCGCCGCAAAGCAGGGTGATCCGCACACCGCCCTTGCGGTTTTCCAGTGAAGTGCACTTGATCATGCCGACTTCACCGGTCCGCGTCACATGAGTGCCGCAGCAGGCACAGATATCGCACTCCGGCACTTCCACAATCCGCACCAGGCCGCTCAGTTCCTTCTTGGAACGGAATTCGAGATTCTTCAGTTCTTCCTCATCCGGATACGTGACCTGAATCGGCATGTTCTTCCAGATGGCCGCATTGGCTTCCTGTTCCAGGACCATCAGCTCTTCCCAGGTCAGCGGTCCGTCAAAGTCAATCAGGATATTGTCCGCACCCAGGTGGAAGCCGACGTTTTCATAACCGTAATGGCGGTGGATGATGCCGGACATGATATGTTCGCCGGTATGCTGCTGCATATGGTCAAAGCGCCGTTCCCAGTCAATGATGCCATGCACCGTGGTGCCCGGGGCCAGCGGTCTGTCTGTATAGTGGACGATCCGGTCATCCCGCTTGCGCACATCGCTGACAACCGCCTCGTTCAGCAGGCCGTGGTCAGCCGGCTGCCCGCCGCCTTCCGGATAGAAGGCCGTATCGTTCAGAACGACTTCAAAGCCCTTCTTCCCTTCTGTGCACGACACGACTTCCGCGTCGAACTCCCGCAGATACGGATCTTTGTAAAACAGTTCATTCATTTCTTCCATAGGTGTTCCTTCTTTCCTTGCAGTATCCTGCCTGCGTCCTACAGCCTGACGGTGCCGCCGGCCGCCCGGATGGCACCCAGGGCCAGCTCCAGTGTCGGATCGACGCAGGGATAATCGAGATGATAGTCAGCGAATGCCGGCGGCAGTTCCGTACAGCCAAGCACCAGGGTCTCGGCCCCGGCGGCCAGCAGGTGTTCGCAGGTGCGGCGGAAAGCCGTGGCGTCGAAATCACTCCGGCCGGCCTTGACCCCGTCATAGACGATATCCATGACCGCTTGCTGATCCTCCCCTTCCGGGACCAGCAGTTCAATGCCGCTGCCGGCAAACGCATTCTGGTAAATGCCGGTTTCCACGGTCCCGTCCGTAGCCAGCAGGCCGGCCCGGCGGATCCCCTTTTCTTTCAGCGCTTCCCTGGTCAGGTCAATCATATTCAGCACTGGCACATCGACCGCTGCGGCAATCCGGTCATAGAAACCATGGGCGGTGTTGCAGGGCATGACCAGCACCTGCGCGCCGATGCTTGCCAGCCGGACAGCGCTTTTTGCCAGCTCCGGCACCGGATCCTCGCCGCCGTGCAGAAGGGCCTCCGTCCGGTCGGGAATATCCGTATTGGAATCGATGACCACCCGCAGATGTTCCTGGTCTGTCCGGGCTTCGGTATGCAGAATTATCTTTTCAAACAGATCCGCGGTCGCCAGAGGGCCCATCCCGCCGATAATGCCGACAACTTTCTTCATCCTGTTTTCTCCCCTGTTTTCCGTTCAATTATAACAGGATTTTACGGCAGTCAGAAAAGGAGCACATGACGTGCTCCTGATTTCATCGGAAATACTCTGCTGTCTTTATCCCTGATACCCCTTGATCAGTTTATAGGTCGGGGAAACCAGTCCGGAGGAAGGATCCAGCTGGTCTTCCGTCCGTGTAAAGCCAAGCCCGCTCAGGCACCTGGCGGCAGAACTGTTGTCCGGGTGATGCCGGGCAATCAGGGTCCTGACCTTCAGCATGTCAAAGGCATAGCTGATGACCCGCCGGGCCGCTTCCGAACCAAGCCCCTGGCCCCAGTATTTCCGGAAGAGATAGAACCGCAGTTCCATCGTGTTCTTCCGTTCACTCGGCTTCATGCCGCAGCACCCGGCCAGTTCGCCGGTTTCCTTGATATACAGCGGCCAGTACTGCACCCCGTATACATTCTGGTGCTCGGTTTCCCGCTGCAGCAGGTCCCTGATCTCTTCATCCGTAAACGGCCCGCCGTCCCGGGCATACCGGGTCACGTCTTCGTCCCGCCACAGCATCGCCGCCAGGTCCAGGTCATTCTCCGTCCACACGCCGAAACCGAGCCGGTCTGTTGTCATAAAATACTGTTTCATATGACCGCCCTCAGTGCGGCAGGAACAGTGTATTCGGCTTGCGCGGCCCGAAGGTCTCCTGCAGTTTCGGGGCCCGCTCCGCGATGACCTCCTGGTTGACATTCCGGGCCTTGACCGGGCAGACACTGACGCAGTGCAGGCAGGCGATGCATTTTTCCGGATTCACATTCTGCACATCTTCCGGATCGATGGCCTGTTCGGGGCACTCTTCCGCGCAGATCATGCAGGCGATGCAGCTGTCATCGGCCTTCGGCTGATTGGCTGACGGCCTTTTCGGCTTGTACGGATAATTGCCCGGTACCTGCAGGGTTCCCGGCTGGTCCAGGGAAGCTTTGATACTGTCAGCGAAGGCATGCAGGTCCTGGATATCCTCTGCATCCGGGCGCCCCGTGGCATACATGCGGAAAATGGAATGTTCCGCCACGGCCGCAATGCCGGCTCTTACATCAAAACCGGCGGCGCTGAGCAGGTTCCTGAGTTCCAGCAGGGCATCATCGATGGCCCGGTTGCCGAAAACCGCCACCGCCACGGCTTTTGCCCCGCTGCCGGTCATATTGGCAATATGCCGGGCAGCTGTCACCGGTACCCGGCCGCCGTAGACTGGGATGGCCGCCACCACAAAATCATCCGGCTGGAATGTCCTGCTCCATGCCTTTGTGCCCAGGGTCAGGAAATCAATGGTTTCATAGCTGCCGCCGAAGCCCTCCATCAGGGCCTTGACCACCTTTTCCGTCCCGCCGGTCGGGCTGAAGTACGCTGCATACATTGTCATGACAAAGCACCTCCTGTTTCCTTGCTGTACAAAACACGCTGAAGACCGCAGCCTCCAGCGTGAATCAGATCAGGTTATTCCCCGTCGCTTTCCAGAACCTGGATCAGTTCCTCCTGGATCTGCGTCACCCGGTCAATCGCCTCACCGACCTGCCGGCTGGCTTCCGTAATTTTATTCTGCACCAGAAAATCCATAATCGGATTATCAAAGAAGTAATCCGCAAAACCAAGGAACTGGTCCGTATCCAGGTCAATCGCATCGAACAGCCGCAGGTCATTCAGTTCCCGGCTGAAATTGCGCAGCGCATCCCTGGCCTGTTCCATCTGGAAGCGCGCTTCCTTCATGTTGTTGCGCTTGATCATGGTGATAAACGGACCGCCGCCGATGATATCCACAATCCCCCAGCGGCTGGCCTTGGTCAGAAACTCCTGTGCATTCTCCAGATATTCCAGGGCTACATCAGCCGCGTCAATCGCTTCCTGGATCTCTATTTCTTCATGTTCGGTAAGCATGTCCCGCAGCTCCTTTCCGTTTATTCCAGGCGGATTCCACCCACCTGTATGGAATCATCATATTCCGTAATCTTGGTCCTGTACTTCTCATAAATCATATCATGTCCGGGCAGGTGAGCATCATCCAGTTCATCAAACGGAATGACTTTAAAGTCGTAGTAGCCGGCATGATAGTACGTCCAGAACAGATCTGCCTTCGCATCCGATATCGTTACTTCCGTCATATCGCCGGTGACGGTCTTGGTGATGGTGACGGCCCCGTACATGCCGACCAGGTTGGGCTCTTCGATCTGGGCACTGACCATGTTGCCCATGGCATAATAGCAGATCGTGCCGTCAATCCACTCGATCGGCTGGATCACGTGCGGATGATTGCCAATGATGATGTCCGCGCCGGCATCGTGCAGCTGCCGGGCCAGGCTGCGCTGCTCATCGTTGGCTTCCATGGAATACTCCGTGCCCCAGTGCATGGCGACGATGACAACATCGGAGATTTCATTTGCCCGGCGCACCTGGGCCAGCAGTTCCTCTTCCCGGCCCGGGTAGACATTGACCAGGTATTCCATGCCGGCCGGGGCGTAAAGGCCGTTGCAGCCGTATGTCCATGACAGGAACGTGTAGGTGATGCCGTTGACTTCATAGACCGGGATGGCCTGCTGTTCTTCCCAGGACAGGTACGTTCCGGCCATATGCACGCCATGTTCGGCTTCCTGCCGTTTCCAGTATTCAACCGAGCGCCGGATGCCCTCCTCGTCCTTGTCAAGGGAATGGTTGTTGGCCGTGGAGACCAGGTTGAAGCCCATGTTCACCATGGCGTCCCCGACTTCCTGCGGGCTGTTGAAGCGCGGATAGCCGTGCAGTCCCAGTTCCGTGCCGCCGAGGATCGTTTCCTGGTTATAGTATTTCAGATCATATCCTTCCGACAGCCTGCCGACATTTTCCAGAATCCCGGAAAAATCATATGTACCGTCTCCCCGGTCCGCGTCCATCCACACCGTCCCGTGGATCAGGGCATCACCCGTCAGGAACAGCCGGGCTGTATAAACCTGCGGTTCCGGTTCCGGCGTGGGCTCAGGTGTCGCTGCCTCAGCTTCCGGTGCAGCCGGCGGCCGGGCAAGCCGGTAGCCGATACCCACGGCCAGCAGTCCGCACAGGATCAGAAACACCAGCGCACTCTTCTTCAGTTTTCGCCGTCTTCTTTTTGCCATAAACGTCTTCCTACTATACAGGATACCATTGAAAACATTTTCATGAAAATTGTTTTGACATTTGAAAACCATTGTTTTACGATTGCACCATACAGGAGGAAAGGTCATGTTCAGATTCACGGCGATGCATCACCATCATCATCACGTTACCGACCGGTCCTCTGTATCGGCTTCTTTGTGATGATCTGAAGAACGCTGTCATAAGAGTCAAACCGGTCCGGGATATCAGAATTCCGGACCTTTCTTTTTCGGAAAACAGTGTCATGAATTGGAGGAAAGAATCATGAAAAAGACATCTGCGAAAATCATTCTCAGTCTCGGACTTGCAGCAATGCTGGCTGCCTGCTCCTCTTCCGCCCCGGCCGCTTCCGACTCACCGGCGCCGGCCAACCGGCTTGAGGAAATCAAGGCCCGCGGGGTCCTGACTGTGGCCACCGAACCGTACTTCGTGCCGAACGAATTCATCGATCCGACCAAGACCGGGGCCGAACAGTATGTCGGTTCCGACATGGAACTGGCCAAGCTGATCGCCGAGCGCATGGGCGTTGAACTGGAGATCGTGCCCCTGGAATTCACGCAGGTGCTGGCATCTGTCGCCGAAGGCAAATACGACCTGGCCATCTCCGCCCTGGCCTACACCCCGACCCGGGCTGAAGCGATGGAGCTGTCCATCGGCTACAACATGCGGGATGACAATCCGGGCTACGGCCTGCTGATCCGCGAGGAAAACAAGGATGACATCACCGGATCGGAAGACCTCAAGGACTTCATCCTGATTACCCAGAGCGGTTCCATTCAGGAGGAACTGTGCAACCAGCAGGTGCCGGCCTACAAAGAATTCAAGCGGGTAAGTTCGATGACCGATGCCTTCCTGTCCGTCCAGGAAGGAAAGGCAGACGCCGCGGCGGTCGCCATCACCAACGCCCAGCTGTACATCGACAGCAACCCGGGCTGCGGCATGATGATTGTCGAAGACTTCAAGTTTGATTTCGACGATGAGAAATACGGCGGCACCCGCATCGGCGCCCCGAAGGGTGAAACCGAACTGATCGAAGCCGTCAACGAGGTCCTCAGGGAAGTCAACGAAAACGGCCAGTACAAAGCCTGGTACGACGAATATTCCGATTACGCGAAGAGCCTCGGCATCGAGAACTGAATCAATACTGCTGTTACGGTCATGCCGGACATGACCACGGAGGGAAACAATGCTTGATCAAATCATCAAAATTCTGAGCAAATACGGCTATGTGTACTGGAACGGTTTCGTCGGAACCCTGTGGATCTCTGCCGTCACCGTGTTCTTTGCGACGATTGTCGGCACCCTGATCGCCATTGCCAGAATGTCAAAACTCAAAATCGTGAATGCCATCCTGAATGTCTATATCGAAGTGCTGCGGGGCACCCCGATCCTTCTGCAGCTGTACTTCTTCTGGATCTTCCTGCCGAAGTACATGCCGTTTGAACTGTCGGACCTGCAGTGCATCATCGTCGCCCTGATCGTCAATGCCAGCTCCTATGTGGCGGAGATCATCCGGGCCGGCATCCAGGCTGTCGACATCGGCCAGACCGAAGCCGCCCTGAGTCTTGGCCTCAGCAAAAAGAACATGATGACCAAGGTCATCCTGCCGCAGGCCATCCGGAATATCCTGCCGGCCCTGGGCAACGAATTCATCACCATGATCAAGCAGGCATCCCTCGCCTCGACATTCTTCGTGGCCGAACTGACCACATCATTCCGCACCGTGCAGTCCATTACCTTCATGGCCATTCCCGCCATCATGATTGCCGGAACCATCTACCTGGCACTGACCTTTACCCTGTCCAGACTGGTAGGCGTATTTGAAAGGAGACTGCAGGTATATGAGCGTTAACGGCAAGAAGGAAATGATCCGGGTGGAAAACCTGGAAAAAGCCTTCGGGGACCTGGAGGTGCTCAAGGGCATCACCACATCTTTCTACGAAGGTGAAACAGTATGCATCATCGGTGCTTCGGGCGGCGGCAAGTCCACGTTCCTGCGCTGCCTGAACCTGCTGGAAGTCCCGACCGGCGGCAAGGTGATCTTTGAAGGCACGGAGCTGACCGATCCCAAGTGTGATATCGCGAAATACCGGCAGCGCATCGGCATGGTGTTCCAGCACTTCAATGTTTTTCCGAACATGACCTGTCTGCAGAATATCACCCTGGCCCCGACCCTGGAGAAGAATATCCCCGTGCCGGAAGCCAATGCCAAAGCCGAGGAACTGCTGGCCCGGGTCGGCCTGCTGGACAAGAAGGACGAGTATCCCAACAAGCTCTCGGGCGGCCAGAAACAGCGTCTGGCCATTGTCAGGGCCCTGGCCATGGATCCCGATGTCATGCTGTTTGATGAACCGACCTCGGCCCTGGACCCGGAAATGGTCAAGGAAGTCCTGGAAGTCATAAAGAGCCTGGCGGCGTCAGGCATGACCACCCTGATCGTGACGCATGAAATGGGCTTTGCGCGTGAAGTGGCCGACCGGGTGATCTTCTTTGATGAAGGCATTATCTGTGAAGAGGGCTCACCTGAACAGGTATTGTCAAACCCGCAGAACGAGCGCACCCGTCAGTTCCTGAGCAAGGT
>JAFOIT010000094.1 GCA_017420585.1 Solobacterium sp. | reverse complement strand
TCGGCCGGATTGTCCGGACCAGGTCGCATGCTTACATGCATGCGGACCTGACCCAGTCCATGGGGAAAATCCCGGTGGACCTGACCGACATCGATCTTGCTTCCGTATCGGCGCACAAATTGGAAGGGCTGAAGGGCAGCGGCCTGCTCGTCAAGCGGAAACACGTGCCGTTTGAACCGCTGATCAACGGCGGGGAGCAGGAAATGGGCCAGCGGGGCGGCACCAGCAATGCCTTCGCGAATATGGTCTTTGCCAAGACCCTGCGGCTGGCGCTGGAAAATGAAGCAGCCCACCGCGATCATATCCATGACCTGCATGAGCGGATGCTGACAGGCCTGCAGGAGATTGACGGGATCGAGATCAACAATCCGGCCAATGCCCTGGACTGCATCGTCAACTTCTCCTATGAAGCCATTCCCAGCGAAGTCATGCAGAATGCCCTGAACAGCCGGGGCTTCATGGTCAGTGCCCGCAGCACCTGCGAAAGCAAGTCTGCCAATACCAGCTATGTCCTGAAAGCCATGGGCTTCAGTGACCGCCGCGCATCCAGCTGTATCCGTGTCTGTTTCTCATACCGCAATACAATTGCGGAAGTGGATGCGTTTCTGAAGGAACTGAAGGAGATCACAAAACGTTATGGGAAGATATGATACAGTCCTGATCCGGTACGGGGAACTGACCACAAAGGGGAAGAACCGCAAGGGTTTCATCCGCCGGCTGGATCAGAATATCCGGCGGATTCTGAAAGATTTCCCGGATCTGAAATACCGGCGCACCTATGACCGGATCTACATCGAGATCAACGATGAGGACCCGCAGGTCATCCGTGAACGCCTGCAGAAAGTGTACGGCATCAGTTCGTTCTCGTTCACAGAATCGGTGCCGTCGGATCTGGAAGCGATCAAAAAGGCCTGCCTGCAGATTGCCATGGAAGCCGCGGGAAAGACCTTCAAGGTGAAGGCCCGCCGTCATGACAAGACATTCCCGCTCAACAGCGACGGCATCAACCGGGCGGTAGCAGCGGAGATTCTCAAAAACACCGAACATAAAGTCGATGTCCACAATCCGGATTTCCTGATTCAGATCGAAGTCCATGCGGACAGGACATATCTGACCTCCGAGAAGATTCCGGGAGCCGGCGGGTATCCGACCGGGATCAACGGCAAGTGCCTGGTCATGCTGTCGGGCGGCATTGATTCACCGGTGGCTGCAGCCCAGATCATGAAGCGCGGCATTGAGGTGGAAGCAGTGCACTTTGCCTCGCCGCCGTATACCTCGGACAATGCCCGGCAGAAAGTCCTGGACCTGGCCCGGATGCTGAGCATATACCAGGGCAGGATGAAAGTGCATGTTGTCAACTTCACGGACCTGCAGCTGGCTATCTACAAGCATGCCGGGGATCCCTATGCGGTCACGCTGATGCGCCGCATGATGTTCCGGATCGCCGAACAGATTGCCCGCGAACGGGGCTGCCTGGTGATCGGAACCGGCGAAAGTGTCGGGCAGGTTGCTTCCCAGACACTCGAAAGCATTGCCTGCATCAACGCGGTTGTCAGCACCCCGATCCTGCGGCCGCTGGCCTGCATGGACAAGGTGGAGATCATCAACATGGCAAGGCACCTGGGCACGTATGAGACATCCATCCTGCCGTTTGAGGACTGCTGCACGATCTTCGATCCGAAGAACCCGGTTACCAAACCGACCGCAGAGAAGGCAGAGAAACTGGAAGAACGGTTTGATTATCAGGCTATGATTGAGGCCTGCGTCAGAGAGCGTGAAACCATCACGGTTTCCTGCGAAGAAGAGAAACAGGAAGATTTCCTGTAAGGGGGAAAAATATGGGACTGTTTTCAAGATCACACAATAACGGTGTTGCCGAGCAGTTTGAGCAGATTTTCAAGGCCGGCGAGAAAATGACTGAACAGGAATTCCTGGATCATCTGAATGTGATTGTCCGGGCTGTGGAAATTGACCGGACATACACAACCAACCAGAAACTGAAAATCTACGAGCTGCTGTCACAGATCAGCAACTGTTCTGCCGCTGACCGGCACAAATACGCGAAAAAACTGGTCAAGGCACTGCGCTGAAACAGAAAAAAATCATCCTGCGGGATGATTTTTCATTGGCCTGTATCCGTCAGGACCTTATGCTCAAGCCGGTAGAGCACGACTTCCGCGTTGCTGAGGAAACGCACATCCCGGCCGGTCGTACCGGTGCCGGAAGAGACATCCAGCGTGAAGGTACCGCTGACGGTATATTTACCCCGGAAATAGACATCCGTCATGGCCGGCTTGTACAGCGAATTGAAGAACCAGTAGACCTGTCCGCCCAGACTGTGCCCGGCCAGGAAATACTTGGTGATGTCTACCGGCACCCGGGCAGCGGTATCCGGCGTATGACAGACCGTTATGGCATAGGCGGTGCGGGGCACGTTGGCGTAGGCGGCGGAAATATCCTGATACACATTGATCCCGTTGCCGATGCCCACCAGCGCGACAGATTCCGAACCGGTATTGCGCAGTTTGACACTGGCATTGGTCAGGATTTCAAAATCAGCCGCATACAGGATTTCCGCTGTTGCGGTGGTTTTCTGCTGGCTGATGCAGTCGTTGTCCCCGTATACCGCAAACTTTCCCAGCGGGGCATTGATGGCCGCAAGATTCTCCGTCAGGACCCGGCGGGCCGGGGCACTGATCGTTTTAACCGACTGATCAGTCAGGTCACCGCCGAACACTACCACATCCGGTGCCAGTCCGTTGATCGTATCCACCAGCTTCCGCAGCCGGGCTTCATCCATGAACGGGCCGTAGTCCAGATCGGTAAAGAACAGGATGCTGACATCATCCAGCTGTCCCGGAATATAAATGGAGGACAGTGTCTCATAACGGATATTGAAACGGGAGGGGGCAGAATAAAAAGCGTCCCAGGCCATGATCCCGGCTGACAGCAGCAGCACTCCCAGTACAATCAGTATTTTTTTCCAGATCTTCATACAATTTCCATCAGGTTCTGTATAATGATAGCATAACAGGGTGATGATCACCCGGAGATTTAAAAACGATGCTGGCAAACACATTTCTGATTTCGTTTTCGACACTGATGATTGACGGCCGTCCGGCTCCCGGCTCCCGGGAGTTTTTCGCAGCCCTGGTGCGGGAAAGGATCCCGTTTGCCATTCTGACCAACCAGTCCCAGAGAACGCTGCAGGAGCTGACGGATTATCTGGAAGGACACGGGTTCCGCGGGATTATGCCGTCCATGTTCTATACAACGGTCATGGCCGCAGCCGATGAAATCCTGCAGATGTATCCGAAGAAACGCATGGCCGGTTATCTGGGCGGGCGCGGCATGCGGGAAATCCTGCGGCTGGCCGGGTTTTCCGTGGATCTGGACCGGGCAGACTGGCTGTTTGTAGGCTTGAGCCCGGAGATTTCCGATATGGAATACAGTTATGCGCTGCGGCTGATCGAGCAGGGGGCAGTGATTGTGGAAACCGATGCCCGGCGGCTGGTGCGCAGAAAAAAGGAACCTTACCCGGGGGCAGGTTCCATTGTCCGTATGCTGGAATACGCATCGTCCACGCAGGCCATGCATGCCGACATGCCGAATACCATGCTGATCCGTCATGCCATGCAGTATCTCAATGCCTTGAGCGAGCAGACTGTTCTGATAACCTCAGACCTGGACCGCGAGGTCCGCAGTGCCAATACCTTCGGGATCCGCTCGATCTTCGTGACAGCCGGCATGGACGATTCCTTCGACATGATGGAACATGACGTCCATCCGACCTATGTGATTGAGACCTTAGAGGGCCTGCTGCGCCGCTGATTCACATTCCTTCAGATAACGGCGCATAATTTCCTTATGCATTTCATCGGTGATCATGCGTTCAGGATGCCACTGGACCGCGGTCACCAGTTTATTTTCAAAGGCTTCCGTGACGCCGTCCGGGGATACACCGGTGATGGTGAAGCAGTCAGCGACTTTGTCCACTGCCTGATGATGGAATGAATTGACGCCGTGTTCATCGCCGAAAATGGCATGCATGCGGGAACCCGGCACAAAGCGTGCTGTGTGGGCCGGCTGGGAACGGTCCATGACCGGCGGATCCAGTTTGAACTGGTGATGCACATTGAAGCCTCTGCCGGCACTCGGAATATCCTGGATCATGTCGCCGCCTTCAGCAACATTGATAACCTGCATGCCGCGGCAGATGCCCAGCACCGGCTTATTCAGTGAGATGAAAGCCCGGTACAGGTAGATGTCAGTCATATCAATGCCGATTTCCGGCACGGCGCTGGCGGTGTTTTCCTGACCATAAAGAGAAGGTTCAATATCCTCGCCGCCGGTGATGAGCAGGCCGTCAAGGCCTTCCGCAGCAGCCATGGCTTCTTCTTCGTCAAGAATCGGCAGCATCACCGGCAGGCCGCCGGCCATCTGCACATATTTAAAGTAAGAACTGAAATCGTAGTAGGAATGCAGACCGTATACTTCACCGGATCTGCAGGTGACGCCTATCATCATTTTTCTCATAGTATCAACTCCCTGCGACTATTCTAACATCTTCGGCACGACGGAGAAACCTAAATGTCATAACTATGCTAGAATAGGATACTGGTGAGACGATGCAGCAGTATTTCGCAGACAAGCCGCTGGTCAGCGGCGGAACATATGAATTAACGCCTGAACAGGCCCATCATGCCGGCACGGTCCTGCGCATGGACGGGGAGACAATCCGCCTTGTCCATGACGGGCAGGGCTATTTTGCCGTTGTCCGCAGAGAGGGCAAAAAGATGATCGCAGAAATCACAGGAATAGATCCAGTACCTAAGGAACTCCCGCTGGATATCACCCTGGCCATGGCCCTGATCCGCCGGGAGAAACTGGAACTGGTATTGCAGAAAGCGGCGGAACTCGGGATCAACAGGATTATCCTGTTTGAATCCTCCCGCTGTGTTGTGCATGCCCGCAATGAGCGGATTGAGCGGCAGCTGGAACGCTGGCGCAGCATTCTGCAGGAAGCGGGCGAACAGTGCAAACGGGACCGGATTCCCGAGCTGGCCGGGATTGTGCCATTTGAGAAACTGCCTGCCATGAAGCGGGGAACCGGCCTGCTGGCTTATGAAAAAGCAGGAATTGAAGCAGCCCGGCTGAGTACGGTGCCGCTGGCGGAAGCCTGTACGGTTGTGATCGGGCCGGAAGGCGGTTTTGCGCCGGAGGAAGCGGAAACCCTGCTGCAGGCCGGCTTTGTCACCGTGAGTCTTGGCCGGCGGATCCTGCGGGCGGAAACGGCCGCCATCTATGCCGGCAGTGTGCTGGCGGAACGGGCAGAAAGCGGGGCAGAATGAAATTCAGTGTGATGAACCTCGGCTGCAAAGTCAACGCCTACGAAAGCGAGAGCGTCGCGGCCTTGTTTGAGGCAGCCGGATATGAGCGGACAGAGTTCGGGGAAGCCTGTGACGTGGCGGTGATTTTTACCTGTGCCGTAACCAACACAGCCGCCCAGAAGAGCCGGCAGATGGTCCACCGGGCCCGCCGCAAAAACCCGGATGCGATAGTGGCGGTGGCCGGGTGCTACGTGCAGATTGACCCGGATGTGCTCGGTGATGTCGAGGTCCTGGTCGGCACTGCCGACAAGACAAAGATTCCCGCGTTTGTTGAAGAATACCGTAAGACCGGTGTCCCGGTCCGGCATCTGACCGATATGCAGGACATGCCGTTTGAGAAAATGGGCATGGACCGCTTTGAATACCAGTCCAGGGCATATCTGAAGGTGCAGGACGGCTGCAACCAGTTCTGCAGCTACTGCGTGATTCCCTATGCCCGCGGGCGGGAGCGCTCCATGGCGCCGGATGATGTCATCCGTGAAGCCTGCAGGCTGGCTCAAAACCATCGGGAAATCGTCTTGACCGGCATCCATACAGGCCGTTACGGCCGGGAGTACGGCGTGAGCCTGGCCCAGCTGATGAAGCGGATCCTGGCGGCTGCCCCGGGGCTGGAACGGCTGCGGATTTCCTCCATCGAAATCACGGAAATCGACGATGAACTGCTCGAACTCCTGCAGCATGACAGCCGGGTGGCCAGACACCTGCACATCCCGCTGCAGTCGGGCTGCGATACGGTCCTGCAGCGCATGAACCGGCCGTACGACACGGCAGCGTATTATGCTAGAATAGAAAAGATCCGTGAGGTACTTCCGGATATTTCCATCTCGGCAGACCTGATCACGGGTTTCCCGCAGGAAACCGAAGCGGAACACCGGGCGACCTGTGAGTTCCTGCGCCGGTGCCGGTTCTCGTTCCTGCATGTGTTCCCGTACAGCCTGCGCAGCGGGACGGCGGCCGAGAAGATGGGCGGGCATGTGGCCCCGGATGTGAAAAAACGCCGGGCTGCCGAGTGCATGGCCATCTCGGAAGAACTCTACGATATGTATAAAGCCGGCTGGCTGGGCCGGACAGCACAGGTGCTGTATGAAACGTCCCGGGACGGCTTTACCGCCGGCCATACATCGGAGTACCTGCCGGTCCGGGTCAGCGGCATTCACCCGGCCGGGGAAATGGCGGAGGTTCTGATCAGTGAACTTCAGGACCATCAATTATATGGAAAGGCAGTGAATCAGAGTGAATCTTAGGGAACTGTTTGAGAATGTCCCGGACATTGAAATCAAAAGCCTGATGGCTGACAGCCGGAAAAAACGGCCGGATTCCATCTTCTTCTGTGTCCACGGCATGATGAACGACGGGCACAAATTCATCCCGCAGGCGATCCAGAACGGCGCCCGGGTGATTGTGCATTCCGAACCGGTCACTGACAAGGATCCCAATGTGACCTATCTGCGGGTCAGGGATGTCAATGCGGTGTTCAACAAGGTGGCTGATGCCTTCTACGGTTATCCGAGCCACAAGATGAAGATCTACGGTGTGACCGGCACCAACGGCAAGAGTTCAACATCCTGCTTTATCCGCGACCTGCTCAATGAGTACATGCCGGCCGGATATATCGGCACGATCGCGATCGAATACGGCAATGTAAAACTGCCGCCGCTGCTGACCACCCCGGATATTGATGACCTGCACGGCATCCTCAAGGACATGTGCGGGGCCGGGATCAAGGCCTGTGCCGTGGAAGCTTCCAGTATCGGCATCGACCAGGGCCGGGTGGACAGTATTGATTTCGACGCGGTGATCTACACCAACCTGACCCATGACCACCTGGATTATCACGGGACGATGGAAAACTATTTCGCCGCCAAGAAACGGCTGTTTGACATGCTGAAGGAAGAAGCCGTAGCCGTGACCAACGCGGATGATCCCTATGGCATGCGGATCGTGGCGGATACCCGGGCCAGGGTGGTTACATACGGCATTGACAACGACGCCGATTACAAAGTGACCCGCTACGCCCTGCACAAAGACCGGACAATCTTCACGCTGCGCTGCAGCGGCATGGAATACGAGCTGGAAACCAACCTGGTGGCCAAGTTCAATATCTACAACCTGGTCGGGGCCATCGCGGCGCTGAAGGAAACAGGCCTGGCCATGACACAGATCATTGCCGCCCTGAAGAACATCCGGCAGGTGGAAGGCCGCATGGAGCGGATTGACCTGGGACAGCCGTTCAATGTCATTGTGGACTTTGCGCACACGCCTGACGGCATTGAAAAGCTCTGTCAGTATGCTTCGGCAATTACCCCGAAGGATCACCGGATCATTGCCATTACCGGTTCGGCCGGCAAGCGTGATACCGCCAAGCGGCCGGTCTTCGGCAGACTTCTGGATCAGTATGCCGACATGATCATCCTGACGGAAGATGATCCGCGCAATGAAAAGATTACCGATATCTGCAATGATATCGCTTCCGGCATTGAAAAAACCCCGTATGTGGTCATTGAAGACCGCTATGATGCCATCCGGCAGGCCGTGGAACTGGCCGGCCCGGGTGATACGATCATCATCATGGGCAAGGGGGACGAAAAATTCATCTACCGTGACTTCGGCCGGGAACCCTACGAGGGCGATGACGCCATCTCCCGGGAAGTCATTGAAAAGTACTGGTTCTATAAAGGAGAGTAAAAACCATGGATATTGAACTGAACCGTTATATTGATCACACCCTGCTGAAGCCGGATGCCACCGAAGCGGACATTGTCAAGCTCTGCGACGAAGCGAAGAAGTACAACTTTGCGGCTGTCTGCGTCAATTCCTGCTGGATTCCCGTATGCCGCCGCGAACTGGAGAACAGCGGGGTCAGAATCTGCGCTGTGATCGGTTTCCCGCTGGGTGCCGTGGCTACGGAAATCAAGGGCTTCGAAGCTTTTGAGGCGGCCGTCAAGATGGGGGCTGATGAAGTCGACATGGTCATCAACATCGGCAAGCTCAAGGACGGTGATGATGAATATGTCAAAAAGGAAATCAAGGACTGCAAGTACGCCATCGGGCACAAGATCCTCAAGGTTATCATTGAGACCTGCCTGCTGACCGATGAGGAAAAGGTCAGGGCGTGCAAAGATGCCATGGCCAGTGACGCGGACTACGTCAAAACCAGCACCGGTTTCTCGACCGGCGGGGCCACCCTGGAAGATGTCAAACTCATGAAGGAAACAGTCGGTGACAAGTGCCGTGTCAAGGCAGCCGGCGGGGTCCGCAGCCGTGCCGATGCCCTGGCCATGATCGCTGCCGGGGCCGAGCGGATCGGCACCAGCCGCGGCGTTCAGCTGATGGAGGAAGAAGGCAAAAATCTTTCCTGAGCAATTGCTTTTTCAAATCAGTTTTGGTACTATAGTACTGCTTTGATCAGGAAGGGGGGAATAAAATGCCAAGAGTTGTCCTGAAGGAAAACGAAAATCTGGATGATGCGCTGCGTCGTT
>JAFOIT010000093.1 GCA_017420585.1 Solobacterium sp. | reverse complement strand
TTACTGGCTGGAGATCATCCCGCCGAGATAACATCCTGCAGGAACATCGGCAGAAAGGAAACTGATCATGGGATTATTATCGATACTGAAAACACTGAGTGATGATGTAAATGACGCGGCTGACAGCCTCGGCAGAAGCACTGTCGTCGATTACGGCGAACCGGCATACACACTGTATACGGCGCTGCGGCTGGGCGACATGCACAGACGGATTGATGTCACGGATGAACAGGAAAACGTGAAGTACTATACAAAGTCCAGCATCATCGCGGTCAAGGGCAAGACGGATATCATGGATGCGGACGGCAATCTGGTTGCCAACCTGGAAAAAAGGCCGATAAGCGTGCACGAAATCCATTATGTCACCATGGCAGACGGCACCAAGTTCACGCTGTCCAATGAGCTTTTCCATGTAGCGGAAGACATCACGAATATTGCGGAACTGGGCTGGCAGATCCGCGGCAACCTCCTCGGGCTGAGCTTTAACCTGGTGGACGGCAATGGAGAGCCGCTTGCCACGGTCGGGAAGAAGGCCATATCGATGCATGATAAGTACTACATTGATATCTATCAGCCGGATTATGAGGATATGATCGTGGCGGTGGTGATCCAGCTGGAGAAGATGCTTGAAGCCCGCCGTGAAAATGAAAGTTCCTCGGGCATTTCCTTCAGTTCCAACAACGGATAGGCAGGAACATGAACCGCAGCGGAAAGAAATTACTGCTGGTCTATCTGACCGTCATGCTGGTTTTCATCATCCTGAGCCGGCTGTACTGGATCTACGGTGATGATCCGATCGGCCTTATCCTGGTTTTCTTCTTCCTGGCCCCGGGCGTCAGCTTCCTGTTTGCTTTGGCCCTGGGAAACAGCCGGAAGTACTGGCTGTTCCCGTTGATTGCCGGATGTGCCAACGTGCTGAACTACATGTGCAATTCCATGATGACTTTCAAGCTGGCGCCGGACAGCGGTACGTTATGGGTGTTCGGGCTGGCTTTCGCGGGGGCCTGCGCCGGCATCCTGCTCAGCAGAATCGCAAACTTCCTGGACCGCGGCAGCCGGAAGGGATAAGAAATAAAAATCCTGTCTTGTCACAGGATTTTTTCATTTTACAGGTTGTCCAGGAAGGCCAATACCTGATCCCGGCTCTGCAGCCCGGCTGAAGCCCCGGCCGCGGAGGTGCAGATGGCGCCGCAGGCATTCGCAAAGCGCAGGGCATCCGGGACCGGGGAACCCCGCAGCAGTTCGCTGACAAACCCGGCCAGGAAATTGTCACCGGCGCCGGTCGCGTCAACCGCTTCGATCCGGCAGGCCGGCAGTGCATAAGCGGCTTCCCGGCTGCGGAAGAAGCAGCCTTTCGCACCGAGCTTGATGATCACATTCCTGACCCCGTACTGCAGGAAGACCTCAGCCATTTCCGCCGGTGTTTCCTTGCCGGTATAGAAGCGGGCTTCATCTTCGTTCGGGGTGATGTAACTGACAAGCGGCAGGCAGTCCCGGATTTCATCCAGGGTGCAGGGTCTTGCATTGGGCAGTTTGGTATCGGCAAATACCGGTATGCCATTCCTGTCCGCAAAGCGCAGGACGGCGGCTGTTACAGCCGGATCGTCAAAGGGCGCCCGGAACAGGGAACCGAGAATCATGGCTTTGGGCAGGGGTACCGCATCCAGATACTGCTCGGGATGGAAATTGTAAAAGTGCGCCTGGTTGGTGATGGACTGCCGGGTGCCGTCCTCCCTGACAAACATGGTGGTAACCGGGGTGGGGTGAGGGGAACGCCGGACAAATGCGGTGCCGACCCCGGCATCCTGCATATGCCTGAGAACCATCCCGCCGGCTTCATCCTGCCCCAGGCTGCACAGAACCGCCGGCCTGGACCCCAGTTTGGCAAGGGCGATGGCTTCGTTGACAGCTTCCCCGCCGACATGCAGCGAACCGGAAACCGCCCGGAAGCCGGAAGCGGAGACCGGGGCCGGGTCAAAGCCCCTGATAATGGAATCAATCAGGGCTGTACCGATGCACAGGACGTCATATGCTTGAGATTTCATATCTTTATCATACAGCAGATCTGCCCATTGTGACTTTGCATACGGACAGGCATGGTATGATGTTACCGGGAAAAGCATATGAAAGTAATCGGACTTGATACAGGCACAACAACCATCAGCGGGGTGCTGCTGGAAGACGGGATTGTCATTGATACATGCACACTCCCCAACGATGCCAAAACATATACAGGCGTCTATGCCCTGCAGGATGCAGAGCGGATTCTGTCCCTGTGCGAAGAGGTTCTTCAGCACCTGCACGCCGGTGCCGCTGACGCCATTGCCATGACCGGCCAGATGCACGGCATTGTATATGTGGATGACGCGGGGAAAGCCTGCGGGAATGCAGTATCGTGGCAGGATGGAAGAGGCAGCCTGCCCTGGCAGGACGGGCTGAGTTTCAGTGCGTATATGAGCCGGCAGACAGGATATCATACGGCCACGGGCTATGGCATGGTCACGCTGTACCACGACCTGCAGACCGGCATGGTCCCGGACAGGGCTGTGAAGATCACAACCATACCGGACTATGCGGCCATGCGGCTGACCGGCAGCGCCGCCCCGCTGATCCATACAACCATGGCCCAGAGCATGGG
>JAFOIT010000092.1 GCA_017420585.1 Solobacterium sp. | reverse complement strand
GTATTTTCTGATCGGGGGTCTTTATCTGCCGCAGGCCGGGATCAGCCCGGCGATTACCCTGACAAGCCTTATGGGCGGCATCATCCTGCTGGTTATCGGCATTGTGTTTTACAAAATTCTCAGGAGTGATGAAACCTGAGCCGGTGCCGGTACAGTCAGTAATCCTTTGAACTCCCTGTCTGTTGTCCTGCAGACCGCGCTATAATGATTGTGCACGATGACAGGATGACAGTTCATCCGGGAGGTATCCATGAAAACCAGAAAGTACATGAAGAACAACCGGCCGGGCCCCAAAGCCGGCACAGATACACCGTCGGTGAATACGGATAACTGTACAGAGCAGGAAGATTATATCGCTGCTGAAGAGACGGAGCCGGTCACAGCGGCAGAAGAGGAAGTCACGGACAAAGAAACTGCCGAGGTCAGTGAACCGGAGCGCAAGCCGTATTGGATCCATGACCAGATCCTGGATCCGGACTATCCGGACGGGGTCAAGGTACTGCCGGGCTGCACCTGTTCCGAATGCGGCTTCAAGGTCAGCTTTGAGCGTGACAAGTGCCCGCACTGCGGGGCAGTCATGCGCCCTGAACCGTAAGGAACCGCTGCAGTAACGAAAAGAAAAACCGGGAAGGAAGGGAGAAATCCCTTCCTTTTCTTACGGCATGGGCACTGTCCGGCGCATTACTTGACAATGCCGGCGTCTGATTGAGATAATAACTGCCATAGTTGACTTGAAAAGGAGTGTGATCTGTCTCTATGGACGAAGGCAGTCGATGGTCGTGGCTGATTGTAGTCTTAATACTTCTGCTTTGCGCAATGTTTTTTGCAATCACGGAAACGGCTTTCGCATCGGTGTCCCGGACCCGTCTGAAGACAATGGCGGACAAGGGGGATGCCCGGGCGAAAAAGGCGTTATATATAACTGATCATTTTGATCGTGCGATTACGACAATTCTGATCGGTACAAATATTGTTCATATTGCGGCTGCTTCGGTGGTGACAGTCAATGTGACGCGGATCTGGGGCATGTCGGCCGTGACAGCCTCGACGCTGCTCACCACGCTGGCAGTATTTTTCTTTGGGGAAATGCTGCCGAAGAGCATCGGCCACAAATACTGCGAGCGCTTCAGCCTGTCCACCGCCGGGATCCTGGCCTTTCTGATGACCGTGCTGCGGCCGGTGGCGGCGGTGCTGACCTGGATCGGCAACGCGGCGGCGAAACTGACGAAAGGGGACGGGGAAGTCTCCGTAACCGAAGACGAACTCTATGACATCATTGAGGATATGACCGAAGAGGGCACCCTGGATGAAGACCAGGGCGACCTGATTTCATCGGCCCTGCAGTTCCAGGACGTGACAGCTGAGAACATCCTGACCAGCCGGGTGGACATGGCGGCCATAGACATTACCATGGACCAGCAGGAAATCCTGTCGGTCATCAAGGAAGAAAACCACAGCCGGCTGCCGGTTTATGAAGGAACCATTGACCACATTGTCGGCATCCTGCAGATCCGCAAGTATATCAAGACCTGGCTCGTGCAGGGCGACAAGACCGAACTGGCGCCGCTGCTGGACAAGCCGTACTTTGTGCACCAGTCCGTCAAGATCGATGACCTGCTGTCGGCCATGTCCAAGGAAAAGCAGAACGTCGCCATCGTCACCGACAACTACGGCGGCACGCTGGGCATCATCTCCGTGGAGGACATCCTGGAGGAACTGGTCGGCGAGATCTGGGATGAAGACGACAGCGCCGAAGAGAATATCGTGAAGATCACCGATGATACCTGGAGTGTCAACGCGGATGACCTGGTAACCGATATCCTGGATGAGCTCGGGATTGACTATACCGAGGAACAGGGCGAAGAAGTCGAAAACAAACTGATCAGTGAACTGGCTTACGAATCGTTCGGGGAGATCCCGGCGGAAGGGGACAGTTTCCGTTATCTGAACCTGCTGATTACCGTACAGATCATGGACAACAACCGGATCGTGCGTCTGAAGATCAAAAAGCTGGAAGAAGACGGAGGTGAGGACGCATGATTTACGTGCTGATTGCGGCCGTGGTGCTGTGCATCCTCTGCTCGGCGTTCTTCTCGGCTTCGGAGATGTCGTTCTCCTCGGCCAACCGGATCCGGCTGGAAAACGCAGCGGAAGAGGGCAGCAAAGCAGCGGCCCGGGCCGTGAAGATCATCGAGAAGTTCGAGGATGCCCTGTCGGCGATCCTGGTCGGCAACAACCTTGTCAACATCGCAGCCTCTTCCCTGGGCTCGGTGCTGGTGATCCTCTTGCTGAGCGAGAAGGATGCCTGGGTCAGCACCGTTGTGATAACCGTGCTGGTTGTCATCTTCGGCGAGACCATCCCGAAGATTGCGGCCAAGAAAAACGCGACCCGCTATGCCATGGCCTTTGCCGGCCCGCTCCACGTGCTGATGCTGTTATTCAAGCCGGTCACCTGGATTGTTGTGAAGCTGACGGATCTTATGACCCGCGGGCTGAAGGGCGATGAACAGGCCGATGATGACGCAGCCGTCGAGGAACTGCATTCCATTATCGAGACCGCAGAAGATGAAGAGGTCCTCGATGAAGACTCTTCGGAACTGGTCAGCGCGGCCATCGATTTCGCGGACATCTCCGTCTCGGAAGCCATGACGGCCCGGGTGGACCTGATTGCCATCGATATCGATGATGACCGGGAGGAAATCATGGAGACCATTGAACGGTCGGCCTATTCCCGGATCCCGGTCTATGAAGACAGTATTGACAACATCATCGGCATCCTGTCGCTGAACCATTTCCTGAAGGCCTGCATTGACGACCGCAATGTGGACATCCGCGGACTGCTGATGCAGCCGTACTTCGTATACAAGACCACCAAGCTGCCGGCGGTGCTGGAGATGCTGCGGGATTCCCAGCAGCACATGGCCATCGTCACCGATGAATACGGCGGCACGCTGGGGGTTGTGACCATGGAGGATGTCCTGGAAGAGATCGTCGGGGACATCTGGGATGAAACCGATGTGATCGAAGATGACGTCAGTGAAATCGAGAAAGGTGTCTATGAAATCGACGGGGACACCCCGGCGGACGAACTGGTCGAGCTGCTCGGCTGGGATGAACTGTCATTCGATTTCGAGAGTGAAACCGTAGGCGGCTGGTGCATCGAGATGCTGGAAGGCTTCCCGGAACCGGGTGAGTCATTTACCTACCGCGACGTCACGGTGGAAGTGATGGAAACGGATGAACGCCGGGTCACCAAGGTACGGGTAAAAACACCGGAAACGAAATAAATGCCCTGAACGGGCATTTTTTTCATGTATGTTTTTCCAGATAATTCTTCCAGAGTTCCGGGCCGTTGACCAGCATGTCCTGATAGGCCGCGGTCATGATCGGCCGGATCACGGTGAAGTGTTCCGCGACCCCGTAGGCCTGGGGGATCACCCGGGTGATTTTGTCGACCTGGGCCGCGATCTTGTTGGCCAGGGCATTTTCATCGAGCTTGCGGATGCTCAG
>JAFOIT010000013.1 GCA_017420585.1 Solobacterium sp. | reverse complement strand
CGCAACATCAAGGCCTTCTGGCAGGCGCATGGTACCGCCGTCAAAATATGTGCAGGCGGTCTTCTCCTGCTGTATATCCTGCTGAAGAGCCGGAAGCAGCGCCGCAGAAAACGGCGCAGAAGCAGAAAGTCAAGGCACTGAGCCCGTACTCGCCGGACTTTTTGCCCGTCATGATAGACGATTCTCAGCTTTCACCGGAATCGGCCTGCAGCTTCAATGCACCGTTTGCGGCCTCAGAAAGCCCTTCGGGCCTATGATACTTACTCTTTGTGTAAAGATCGGGATATTCATTGAAAGTCTTTATAAACGTGCTTGAACTTGCCGCTGATCCGATCGGCTTGGGGCAGTTCATCTGATAAAACCACTTCAATATCAGACAGGCCTTTGCTTTCAAAAAACAATCTCAGTTCGTGTGCCGCTTCATGAAAAGCACTGGTTCGGTCTTCTGCCTCAATCCTGAGTTCAAGCCTTCTAAGCGATCGCTGCACGAGCTGGAATCTGCGGATGGGTCTGACTTCCTCCATTATCTTATACAGTGACATCGGCGCGATCTGAACATTATGACCGAAATTGAGAATATCATCGGTCCTGCCCTCGATCTCAAGCCACCGCGACATTTTTCCGCACCTGCATTTCTCATCGTGCACGATGATGCGGTCTGTCAGTTCATAGCGGATGAGCGGCTGGATGCAGTTGGACAGATTTGTGATCAGAACTTTATCCGAGCGCTGACCGCAGCCAACAGGCCTGTTGTCGCTGTCGACAGGTTCCACAATGACCCAGTCTTCGTTGATGTGCAGATGCCCTTCAGAGCATTCACAGGCTATTTCTCCTGCCTCGGTGCAGGAATAATGCGTCTGCACATAACAGCCAAATCTTTCTGTGAGCTTTTTCCGTATCTCATCGGTCAGCAGTTCACCGCCCGTAATAATTACGTCAGGATGTATTTGCAGCCCCTCGCAGTCGGCAAGCAAGGCCAGATTGGAAGGATAGCCGCTCAGCATGGAGGGCTGGAATTCATTCAGCTGCCGAATGATCTCTTCTTCCGGAGCGTTGACATCCACGGTAATCTTTGTCTTTCTTCGGGGCATCTTCAACTGAAGATACCTGGACATTCCGCACGCCAGATAAAACCCGAAATCCGCAAAAACTCCGGCAGTCTTTTTGCCGTGTTTCATGAATGCCCTGTAATCCTCCCGCCTTGCAAATGTCCGGAAAGCAGCAACCGCTGAAGAGACATCGATATTCTGTTTATCATACAGCACAACCGCCGGATTGCCTGTAGAGCCGGAAGTTTTGAAAATCAGGTATCTGCCGTCGATCATCCGTCCGATGTTCTCCATATCTTTTGTGAACGTATCGACTCTGTGCATTGTGATGTTCCTGTCTGTCAGGACATCATCGAAATTTGCCATCATGTCCGGTTTGCTGACCGGCGGCAGGTCTTCCAGGCTGAAGTCATCCCCGACTCCTTCGTACAGTTTCCTGTAATAAGGGCTGTTTGCTTTTGCATAACGCACCAGCCGGTTGAGGCGGTTTTGCTGGATCTGCTTTATTTTTTCTCGATCCGCTTTACCGCCCAAATACGTTTTCACCATTGCCCCGAGCAGGCTCATGTTACAGATCCTCCCGTTCTTTGCGCAGATAGACCTTCTTCCAAAAATCCAGAAGTGCCCTGAAATCCTTCTCCATTGCATTCACATCCATGATTCCGCGCTGTATGTATTCCCATAAACATCCCTCGGTTGCCCAGTACATTTCCCTGTACATCATCTGAAGATCGATGCCCGGAATGAAATCTTCCGAATCCAGCTTCTCCAGCTTTTTCGCCGCATGGGCATTGAGATACTGCCCCATGCTTTTCTGAATGTCCGCACTGACCTCCGGATCCTTTTCATAAAAAGCGCGGACCGCAAATGTGCTGATATCCGGATACTGCCGTATCAGGCGAAGCTTTGCCTGCATGCCGCTGTCCATGCTGCCAAACAGATCCGTCTGTTCATATACGCCGCTCCTGGTCATTTCCTCTACCGTGATCTTTGCGCAGGTATCCCAGAGGAACAGGTAGAGTTCCTTTTTGTTCTGAAAATAGTGAAACAGCAGCGCCTTGCTGATGCCTGCCGCTTCAGCAATCTCACTCATCGGACTTTTCTTATACGTGTTTTGGGAAAACACATGGAAGCCTGCGTTCAGGATCGCCCGCTGTTTCTCCTGAGGCAGAGCATAGAATTTAGGATTCATTCCGCACCTCCATTAACCGTATCGGTCAATACTATTCTGTGTCCGTTGACCGTTTTTGAGAAGACCCCAATAAAAAACGCCGGAAGGCACCCTGGATTTGGGTGTCTTTCGGCGATACTTTTGCACTAAAGCAAGAAAGCCTGAATCGGTCAGAATCCGTGATAAACCATGAAATCCAAGCGATGATTTTTGGGCATGAAAAAAGCCCGGGCGTTGAATTTCCAGGGTTTTTTGCATGTCTCTTGGTCTCGATTTTCTCTTCGGAGACTGCCGGGCAATTCCGAAAAAGCCCGGGAAAACTGAGATGGTTTTGCGTTTTCCGTTTGGTTTTGCTTGATTCCCGCGGTTTCTGCAAGCAAAGATCGTGATCCCCCCGGCAACAACTCAAACCCCGTATATAGTGAGGATTTGCTGCATATGTACTGCATGCCCATTGCATCCCGGGATGATGGTATGGAAAGCTTTTATAACAAGAGCTGTTTTATCACTTCACCGCTGTCACCGGCGATCACGATGGAGCGGTCTTCGATCTGGCGCGGACAGCAGGCTTCGCTGTAGTTCAGACAGGCATAGACGGCGTTTTCGTTGTCGTTCGTCATCTGCCAGAACGGGTATTTGATGATTACCGGGGTGTTCCCTCCGACACCGATTTCCAGGAACAGAACATGCTGCCCAGCATGCATTTTCAGGAAGTCCAGATAGGCCGCAGAAGCTTTATGCCAGCCCTCGTCCTCCACGAACTTGTCATCCGAACGGAGATTCATGGTCATCTCGGCACCGTCGTCCGGGCATTTAGGGATCAGGTCTGCCGGGATCTCCATTTTGAGAAGACTGCTCTGTGTGGCTTCGAACTTGCCGGCAGCGTTTCTCATAAAGCCTTGGGCTTCCATACCCTGCATGATCCATTCTTCGTTTTCGTAAGTTCTCCTGTTTCCTGCGTTTGTGCTCTGGAATAGGCCATAGTCACCCTGGGTGTAAAAAAGACGGTCCCTGTCAATGCCTGCCTTTTGGAAACAGTGGTCCACGTTCGTGGTGATCACAAAGTAATCCTTGCCTTTTACCAGAGACAGCAGCTGTTCATGGGGTCTCCTCCTAGAATAAATCCGCTTCCGAAGAAGCGGATATTTCAGTTCATCAGCTGAAAGGGGTGATATGTTCCCTCTTATGTAGAGGTGGGTGTCCTTGGTCTGCCATCAGGATTCTCAGCCGTACCGAGCTTTCAACACCGACAGATCCAGTCAGGACTCCCGTATATCAATATGTAGGAAAAATACGAAGCCCTTCCAGCAAGGTCATCATACATGACGATAACCTTGCTGTACAGTCTTGACAATTCAGTCTTTTTTGTTTATCGACAGGCCCAGGATATCGAGCTGTGCCTGGTCGACAACGTTCGGCGAATCGCTCATCAGGTCAACGGCACTGTTGTTGGTCGGGAAGGCTACGACGTCGCGGATGTTGTCCGTGCCGCAGAGCACCATGATCAGCCGTTCCAGACCGATGGTGAAACCGCCGTGCGGCGGCGTGCCGTACTTGAATGCTTCAAGGAAGAAGCCGAACTTCTGCTGGGCCTGTTCCATGGTCATGCCGATGGACTCGAAGACCTTCTCCTGCATGTTCTGGTCATAGATACGGATGGAACCGCTGAGCTGTTCATAACCGTTCAGAACCAGGTCGTAGGCCCGGCTCATGACATGCTCCGGATCGGTGAAGAGTTCATTGATATCGTTGACCCGCGGGGCTGTGAACGGATGATGCGCAGCCTGCCATCTCTGTTCTTCTTCATCCCATTCAAACATTGGGAAGTCCGTAACCCACAGGAACTTGTATGTTTCTTCCTTCGGCAGCCGGTCGAGCTCATGCGCCAGCCGGATCCGCAGCGCGCCCAGGGCTGTCTCAGCCACATGCGGCTTGTCAGCCACAATCAGCACCAGGTCATCATCGGTGATCGCCAGTTTCTCGATCAGTGCCTGCTTTTCGGCATCGCTGATGGCCTTGACGATGGAACCGGACAGTTCGCCCTTTTCCATCTTCAGCCAGGCAAGGGCCTTGGCCCGGAAGTTATGCTTGATGAATTCCTGCAGTTCATCGAGCTTCTTGCGGCTGTATCTGGAAGCGGCCTGATCAAATTTCACGGCATCCACTTCACCATTGCTGTCGAGCACGGTTCTGAAGACCGTGAAGTCCGTATCCGCGAAGATCTCCCCGATGTTCTGGATTTCATAGCCGTAGCGCAGGTCCGGCTTGTCGGAACCATAGCGCTTCATGCACTCATCCCAGGTCATGCGGACAAAGTGGTCTTCCACCTTGTAGCCGCGGATTTCCATGAAGATTGCCTGCATCAGTTTTTCAACTACGGCGAAGACATCGTTTTCATCAACGAAACTCATTTCGACGTCAATCTGGGTAAAGGTCGGCTGACGGTCAGCCCGCAGGTCTTCATCCCGGAAACATCTGGCAATCTGGAAATACTTTTCCATACCGCCGATCATCAGCAGCTGCTTGTAGATCTGCGGGGACTGCGGCAGGGCCCAGAATTTGCCGTTGTACAGACGGGACGGCACCAGGTAGTCTCTTGCGCCTTCCGGTGTGGAACGGGCCAGGATCGGGGTTTCCACTTCGACAAAGCCCATGCTGTCCAGGGTCTTGCGGGTAACCATGCAGACCTTGTGACGGGTCATCAGGATCTTCTGCAGGGACGGCCGGCGCAGATCCAGGTATCTGTACTTCAGGCGGGTATCTTCCAGCGCGTCCGTATCATCGGAAATCATGATCGGCGGCGTGGCTGCCGAGTTGATGACTTTCACTGCTTCGGCATGCACTTCGATCTCGCCGGTTTCCATCTTCGGATTCGCTTCTTTTCTTTCCACGACTGTACCGGTTACCTGCAGGATATATTCGCTTCTGACATCCTTGATGGAATCACTCAGGGTCTCATCAAAGACGACCTGAACGAGACCGGAGCGGTCCCGCAGATCGATGAATACCAGGGCACCGAAGTTCCTGCGCCGCTGCACCCAGCCGATCAGAGTTACTTTTTTTCCGGCATCCGCCAGCCGCAGCGTGCCGTTACCGCATGTTCTTTCCATATGTTTTATTCTTCCTCCCATTTTGTGATCAGTTCGGCAATTTCAGCAGCCGGTACGGTCACCTGCGCCTTGTCATTCGGACGCTTGACATTCACTGTGCCTGCCGCGCATTCATCCTCACCGATAATGATGATATATTTCGCCCCGTTGCGTTCCGCACTCTTGAACTGTGCCTTGAGGGAACGCGGGATGAAATTCGTTTCTGCCGTATAGCCGGCCGCCCGCAGTTTCTGGGCCACACCCAGTGGTGCGCTGCCGACATTGCCCAGGCCGATGATGTACGCATCCAGCCCGCGGCCGCCGGAGAACTGATAGCCTTCCGCTTCCGCCAGCATGATCAGCCGTTCCATACCCATGCCGAAGCCGATGCCGGACACTTCCGGACCACCGAAGTATTCAACCAGGTGATCGTAACGGCCGCCGCCGAAGATGGTTGCCTGTGAACCGCTTTCCGGACGGGTGGAAATGACTTCGTAAACCGTGTGTGTATAGTAGTCCAGGCCGCGCACCAGACGGTCATCCACCTCATAGTCAATGCCCAGCGCATCCAGGCTGTTCAGCACCCGGTTGAAGTATTCCCGGGACGCATCCGTGAGATAATCGGACAGCTTCGGCGCACTCAGCAGGGCCGGGTGGTCATGGTCAACCTTGCAGTCGAGAATCCGCAGCGGGTTCTGCTCATATCTTCTGTGGCAGTCCGGGCACAGGTCCTGGATATGCGGCGCGAAGTGTTCCTTCAGGGCGGCCCGGTAGGCTGCTCTGGATTCATCGTCACCCAGCGTATTGATCGCCACCTTGACGGAGCTGATGCCCAGGGCCTTGGCTACATCGACACCCAGGGCGATGGTCTCCGCATCGATTTCCGGGTTGGTGATGCCGATGGCTTCAATGCCGAACTGTGTGAACTGGCGCTGCCGGCCCTTCTGCGGTCTTTCGTGCCGGAACATCGGGCCCATGTAATAGAGCTTGGCCGGCATTTCCATGGAGCCGTAAAGCTTATGCTGATCAAACGCCCGGATTGCGCCGGCTGTTCCCTCCGGCCGCAGGGTGAAGGAACCGTCACCCATGTTGAAGGTGTACATTTCCTTATTGACCATGTCGGAGCTGTCGCCTTCACGGGCAAAGACATCCGTACTCTCAAAGTACGGGGTGCGGATTTCCTTGTAACGGTAACGGTCACAGGTCCGCCGGATAATGTCTTCCACTTCGTGCCACTTGGCCACTTCGTCAGGCAGAATGTCGTATGTTCCCCTTGGTGTCTGATAACTCATCTTTTTCTCCTCCTTGATAATGAAAAGCGTCCCTGTCTGTCCAAGGACGCTGTGCGCGCGGTACCACCTCAGTTCATATCCTGCGATATGCCCTCTTTCCTTAACGCGGAATACGTACGCTCCTAATCTTCCTTCAGAGCATCTTCTCGAAAGTGTCTGCCCCGGGATTTCCGCCAATGCTTGCACCATCCATTGTCGCTGATCCGGAAATGGTTCCGGGGGTTCCTTTGTCTTCAAATTGTCACGTATAATTATAGCCTTCCGGCTGTAAATAAACAAGTTCGATTTAATGTGTCCGCCGTTCGACCGAGACCACCGATTCAACTTTCTTGATGTTGGCCATCAGGGTCTGCAGCTGGTCCAGATTATGGACCTGGATCTTCATCTTGATGGAAGCCATCAGGGTTTCCCGGTTGGTGTTGGCCGTAATCTGCACAATCGGGGTCTTGCTCTGGCTGGCGACCGTCACAATGTCAGTGAACAGGAAGCTGCGGTCATGGGCCAGGACGACCAGCCCGGCATCGTACAGCCGTTCACGGTCTTCTTCGTCCCACTGCACATCGATCAATCTGGCGTTATTGCCTTTTACATTGGCACAGTCACAGCGGTGCACCTTGACGCCTTCACCCTTGGTGATGAAGCCTTTGACATCATCCCCGTAGACCGGCAGGCAGCACTGGGCCAGGGACATTTTCATTGACTCAATGCCCGGGATGATCAGGCCGGTCTTGGACTGCACATGGCGTCTGGACGGCTCCTTGCGGTTGAGCTTGGACAGTTCGATCTCGTTGATGCTGCGGCGCTGGTTGGTCAGCTTTTCGACCAGTGACAAGGGGCTGATCGATTTCACCACCAGGCCGTACATGAGGTCCACGTAATTGAAGACACCGAACTCCTTGACGATGTTTTCAATCTTTTTCTTGTCCATGTACTCATCCGGATCGAAGCCCCGGCGGCGGAGTTCGTCGGCAAGGATCTTTTCTCCCTGTTCAACGTGCTCGCTCTTCTTTTCGTTTTCCTTGCGGGTCAGATAGGCACGGATCTTGTTTCTGGCCTGATTCGACTTGACGATCTTGAGCCAGTCTTCCGACGGACCGGTGCCCTTCTGGGTCTTGATCTGCACCACGTCACCGGTATGCAGCTCCGTGTTCAGCGGCACCATGGCGTTGTTGACAATCGCCCCGACCATTGTGTGCCCGACATCGGTATGGATGCGGTAGGCAAAATCGATCGGCGTCGAACCGCTGGGCAGGTCGATAACCCGTCCCTTCGGCGTCATGACATAGACGTTGGCCTCGAAGACGTCATGGCGCAGCGTGGTCATCAGTTCGCTGGCATCATCGCCGGCATTCTCCCCGGTAAACTGGGCGAAATCACGGAACCACGACAGTTTTTCCTCGATTTCCTTCTGACGGGCATGGATATCGTAATTGCTGCCCTCCTTGTAGCGCCAGTGGGCCGCGACGCCGCGTTCGGCGATTTCATCCATCTCCTCCGTGCGGATCTGGATCTCAAAGATCTTTTCATCCTCACCGATGATGGTGGTATGCAGCGACTGGTACATGTTTGTCTTCGGGACGGCGATATAATCCTTCAGCCGGCCCGGGATCGGCGTATATTCGGACTGGATATAGCCCAGGACTTCATAGCAGTTCTGCTTGGTCTTGGTGATGATGCGGATGGCCAGCAGATCGAGGATCTCATCAAAACGCTTGTGCTTCACTTCCATCTTGTGATAGATGGAATAGAGATGCTTCGAACGGCCGAAAATACGGAATTCCAGGTGGTTTTCCGTCAGGAGCCTGGAAATATCCTTGATCATTGCCTGAACGGACTCATCCCGCTCGGCCTTCTTCATTTCCACCAGTTTGGCAATCCGGTAGTAGCTTTCCCGGTCCAGGTAGAAGAAGCTCAGGTCTTCGAGTTCATTCTTGATGGCACTGATACCAAGCCGGTGGGCAATCGGGGCGTAGACATCCATGGTCTCGGCCGCGATCCGCTTCTGGGAAGCCTCGCTCTGGTACTGCAGGGTCCGCATGTTGTGCAGCCGGTCAGCCAGTTTGACCAGGATGACGCGGACGTCCTTGGCCATGGCGATGAACAGTTTGCGGTGGTTGGCCGCCTGGTATTCGGGGTCATCCTTGCCTTTGTATGTCAGCGCGCCGATCTTTGTTACCGACTCGACAATCTCGGCAATTTCCGGCGTGAACATCCTGCCCAGTTCTTCCTTGCTGACATTGGTGTCTTCGATTGTATCGTGCAGGAAGCCGGCCGCGATGGTTTCCGGTCCGACATGCAGCGTTGCCAGGATATAGGCCACATTATAAAGATGCACAACATACGGTTCCCCGCTCTTGCGCAGCTGGCCGTCATGCTGTTTTTCCGCAAACTCGGCTGCCCGGTGAATCAAATCAAGGCTTTCCGGCTTGTTGATGTACGTTTCAACTTCGCTGTATACGTCTTCCAGCGTGATTTTCTTCTTCTCCGCCATGCTTCCCGCTCCTTTCTTTTTTGCTTTGTTAAAAAATCGAAGATCTCTCTCCGATTTTCTTTCTTACTTGTCTGTCATCGTAAGTATGGAGTAGACATCGTATCCCTGCAGTGTTTCCCTTCCGGGCAGGCCTTCAAGCTCAATGATGAAGGCAAAGCCGGCGACAATCCCTCCGAGTTCCTCGATCATCTTGGCAGTTGCCTTGGCTGTACCGCCGGTAGCGAGCAGGTCATCAATGACCAGGGCTCTCTGGCCCGGCTTGATGGCATCCTTGTGCATGAAGATTTCGTTGGAACCGTATTCCAGATCATACTTGCAGGAAATGGTTTCCCGCGGCAGCTTGCCCGGCTTGCGGACCGGTACGAAACCGATGCCCATTTCAACCGCGGTCGGACAGCCGAAAATAAACCCGCGGCTTTCCGGGCCGACAATGACGTCAGCACCGACTTTTCGGCCGTATTCCGCCAGCATCTTGGTAGCAGTCCGGAAAGCTTCCGGCGCCTGCAGAATCGGGGTTATATCGCGAAACAGGATTCCCTCGGTCGGGAAGTCGCGGATTGATGCAACATAATCACTCAGGTTAACCATTGAACTATCCTCCGTCAATATGCGTTAATTATACAACTAAAGTTTTAAAATACTATCATTCTTCCAGCGATTCGATCTCCATCTGGCATGTTTTCCGGTTTTTCCACGTGTTCACTGACAGCCGGCCGATCATGATTCTGATGGTTTCCGGCTCGCTGATGCCCCGGTACGGGAACAGGACGGCTTCCAGCTCATGGCCGTCTTCACTGATGATGTACTTCGTTACCCGCGGGCCGGCAAAGCGTCTGACAACCGCCGGGTGCCGCAGGGCGAAGCGGAAGCCGGAGAGTTCCTTCGGCAGCGGTTCCAGCTGCTGCAGGGCTTCGATTTCATGAATGCTGATGTCCGTCATGCGGACAGGCAGGACCGGGACAACCGTGTCCTTCATCTCGATCTGCATGCCCCGGGTCTTTTCCCTGACATGTTCGCGGAACAGGTCCAGGTCTTCCTGCCGGAAGCTCAGGCCTACTGCCTGCTCATGACCGCCGAAGGCTGTCAGTTCACGGAAGCCCTCGGAGAAGAACCGGAACATGTCAAAACCGGGAATACTGCGGCCGCTGCCCTTGATCATGTCCTGGCTGCGGGAGAGCACCAGGCATGGCCTGCCGAAAGATGCGGCGATCCGGCCGGCTACCAGGCCGTTGAGGCCTTCATGGAACGATTCCTCATAGAGGATCAGGATTGCATCATCATCCGTAACCAGTTTCTCGGCCTGTTCAGCCATCTTCGCGGACATGGTGCGGCGGGCTTCGTTGACGGTTTCCAGCTGGGTCTTGTATGCGGTGATGGCTGCCGGGTCATGGCTCAGCAGGAACGGCACCAGGGTATTGACGTTGGAAAGATCATTCATCCGGCCGACGGAATTCAGCCGCGGGACGATCTGGAAGCCGATCGCTTCGGCATCGATCACATCCCGGTTCCGCAGCAGGGCCAGCAGGGCCGGGGCTTCCCCCTGCCGCAGCGCCTTGAGTCCCTGCCGGACAATCCGGCGGGATTCCTGCCACAGCGGCATCACATCACCGATCGCCGCCACCGCTGCCAGGGCCGTATGAAACGGCAGGTCTCCGAGCAGGTTCCGGGAAATCTGCAGGGCCACGCCGGCCCCGGACAAGGTCGCAAATTCCGGTTCCATATAATCCGGATGCACCACCAGGTCCGCTTTGACTTCCTCTTCGATCTGGTGATGGTCAGTCACCAGAATCTCAAGTCCGCGCGCCTTGGCCCGGGCAATGGCGGCGTGGGCCCTGACCCCGTTGTCCACGGTTACAATCAGGCTGTAGCCGCGGTCCGCCACCATCTCAACGGTCTTCTCATTCAGGCCGTAGCCTTCCCGGAAACGGTCCGGGATATAGTAGCCGCTTGCAATGCCGAGCCGGTCGAGCACATCTTTCATGATCGCGGTCGAGCAGATGCCATCCGCGTCATAATCGCCGCCGATGAAGACCTTTTCACCATTCTCTTTTGCCTGCCGCAGCCGCCGGCACATTCTCTGCACGCATTCCGCCTGACTGGTATGGAGCGTGCCGTCATCGAACAGCAGCTCCCGGATCTTATCGTCAGGCAGGCCGGAAGCGGCCAGCAGCCGGCCGGAAAGGACCGGCAGGTCATACTTCCGGCACAGTTCCGAGGCGTCTTTTTCCACAAACTGATAATTGGTCATTTCCATGAATTCCTTTTAGAAAAGGCAGTTTTTGAACTGCCTTTCAGGTTAAGCGTTGATGCCTTTGATCGTAATTTCATCAAGCTGTTCTTTCTTCTTCGGCTTGACTTTCTTTTCCTTCGGCTCATGGTGATTGCGCAGCCACCACCACATGGTCGGGGCCACAAACAGCGATGACAGCGTACCGGCAATCATACCGACAAACATGGCAAACGTGAATGTGAAGATTGCCCTTGAACCCATGCCGAGCAGGAAGACAACCGGCAGAAGCGTTGAAATGGAGGAGAACAGCGACATCCGGAAGGTCCGGTTCAGGGATTCGTTGACGATATCCTTGTACTCATTACGGGATACCCGGCCGGTGCTCTTCATCCGCTCACGCACCCGGTCGAAGACAACGATCGAGTTGTTGATGGAGTAACCGATAATGGTCAGCAGGACCGAAATCAGCTCGATATTGACTTCCAGCCGGAAGATCGCGAAGACTGACAGGGTGATCAGGACATCGTGCACCAGGGCAACCAGACAGCTCAGCGCATAGTCCCATTCAAACCGGAAGGCAATGTACGCCAGCATCGCCGCCCAGGCAACCAGGGTCAGGATAAAGGCGTTGTGCACCAGTTCCCGGCCGACGACCGGGGTGACGACATTATCACCCGGCTCCTGCCCGTACAGGGCCATGAAGTCACTCTTGATCGTGCTCAGGTCCTGGGTGGTCAGGGATTCCTTGGTGGTGGCGTAGACCGTTGTATCACCGGCCTGCTGATAGCTGAAGCCGGAATAGCCGATCTTGTCCATCTCGGCAGATACCTCGGCGATTTCGATCGGTGTATCGCTGGTAATGGTCAGCTTGGTGCCGGACGCGAAGTCGATGCTAAGGTTCATGAAGCCGTTGCCGCGGGCAGCATTGATACCGGACATGCCCAGCGCCAGGCCCAGCACCACCAGGCTCGTGATAATCATGTATTTTGCGTAGCCAAGGAAATCCTTGTCCTTGAACCCGAAATAGAACTGTTCCTCACCCTTGGAGAGATCCGGGATCTGGTCCTTCTTAACGCCGAACCACTCCGGCTTGTCATTGGCGATGCCGCTGCCGACAAACTGGTTCAGCATCCAGCGGCTCAGGGCCACGTTGACCGCCAGGGTCATGGCAACCGTCACCACCAGCATGGTCGCAAAGCCCTTGACAGCACCATTGCCCCACCAGTACATGATCAGGCCGGCCAGCAGTGTGGTGAACTGGGCGTCAAAGATGGAGGAGAATGACAGCTTCTGTCCTTCCGCCACAGCCGCCTGCACCGAATGGCCCTTGTAGAGTTCCTGCCGGATCCGTTCGTAAGTGATGATATTGGCATCCACGGTCATGCCGACGCCAAGCACCAGCGCACCGATGGCCGGCAGTGTGAAGACCGCACCCATCAGGGCATAGATGCCGAAGATGGCCCAGAGATACGCCGCCAGCATGACAGCTGCGATCATGCCCGGAACCCGGTACAGCCAGATCATGAACAGCAGGACCGCCAGAACGCCGATGATGCCGGCCCTGGCCGTCATGTGCAGGGCATCATTGCCATACTGGGCAGACACGACATTCGAGCTGATTTCATTCAGCTTGACCGGCAGGGATCCGGAATTGATCAGATCCGCCAGGGTCTTGGCTTCCTTCTCGGTGAAGTTGCCCTCGATGATGCAGTCACCATTGATCTGGCTTCTGACCGAAGCAGCCGAAATGTACTTCGGTTCTTCCCCGGCTGACGCTTTCTGCGCTTCCGCAGCATAGCTGTCGCCTTCTTCATAGTCCAGCCAGATGATCATGACATTGTCGCCGCCGGTGCGGGAACTGACTTCCTTTGTGATCTCGCCGAATTTTGCGCTGTCGGCGATCTTCAGGCTGACAATCGGCCGGCCGTCCTGGTAAGCCAGGGAAGCCCCGCCTTCCTGAATGATGGAGGAATCCGCAAGTTCCTTGTCATCCACATCACGGAAGGTCAGATTGGCCGTTGTGCCCAGCATCTGCCGGGCTGTTTCCGGATCAGCAACCCCGGCCAGCTGGACGCGGACCCGGTCTGTTCCTTCCACGGTAATCTGCGGTTCGCTGACCCCCAGCACGTTGACCCGCTTCTGAATACTGTTGGTGACAGCGGACATATCCACTGTGCCGCCTTCATTCAGCGGTGTCACGTGATAAAGAATCTCAAAACCGCCCTGCAGATCCAGACCGAGATTCAGATGCTCGCGGATCGAGCCGAATGTTGCCACGATCAGCACTGCCAGTACGGCAATAACGGCAAAGAGCCCTCCCAGTCCTTTTTTCTTCTTGTCCATGTTTCTTAAAACCCCCCAATCAAATCCGCGAAATCCTCAAGATGGGCCTTTTCCCCCTGGGCAATAGCCTGTCTTGACAGGAAACGGACAATGTCACTCGCGTTAATCCGCAGCACATCATCCGCCGCTTCGTGCAGCGCCCGCGGCAGCTGTTTCTTCCATACCACCTGGGTCAGATACGCTTCCAGATTCTGATAGGTCAGATGCGGCAGGGCTTCCCGCTGCAGCTGGTGCAGCTTGACCACCATCGTCATCTGAACTTCCACATTGTTGATATCAAAAACTCCAGAATCCATGTCTGTCTCCTTCGGTAACTGATATATTATAGCAGAAAAGCGGCAATATACTATTTTAAATACAAGAAAACAAAAAAATGAGAAATCCCGCGGAATTTCTCAGTGCATGCCGATCAGGAAGCCCAGCAGGGCAAATACGGCTGCCGCCAGCCAGAAGCGGTGCACGACTTCGTTTTCGTTCATCCCCTTCATGACAAACGCATAATGGATCGGCGTATACGGGAATACCCGCTTGTGCCGGATCTTGACGGAACCGATCTGGATCATGACGCACAGGGTTTCTATGACAAACACGCCGCCGATGATCACCAGGGCCAGTTCCATTTTCAGGATCATCGCAATCGCCGCCAGGGCCGCGCCCAGGGCCAGTGACCCGGTGTCGCCCATGAAGATCCGGGCCGGCTTGATATTGTACTTCAGATAGCCGAACAGCGCGCCCATCAGGGATACGATGAATACCGCCACGGGCATCTTCCCCTGTCGAATGGCAAAATACAGGAACGGTGCCAGGGAGATGAATGTACAGCCGGCGGCCAGGCCGTCCATGCCGTCGGTAAGATTGACGGCATTGCTGGCACCGGAGAACATCAACAGCACCAGGATGCTGTAGAACATGCCGAAATGCAGGGACAATGATGTAAACGGTATGGATACATCCAGGCTGGCCCGGTTGTGGTACATGAGGTAGAAGACGGCAGCCAGCACGACCTGCAGGATAAATTTCCGGCGCGGGCTGAGACCGTCATTGTTTTTCTTGACTGCGATCAGGAAATCGTCTGTAAACCCGATCAGGCCGTAACCGGTAAATGTCAGCAGGATGACCAGCGTATCCATCTGCAGGGCTTCACGGCCGCAGGCCGCCAGGGTTACCAGCACCGGGACAACGATAAAGAGCACCCCGCCCATGATGGGGGTCGAGGCTTTTTCCTGATATTCCTTCAGGCTGTACTCACTGACAGTCTGATTAAAGCTTATCTTTTTCAGATATTTTATGAAGCCCGGCATGGTCACGACGACAATGGCCCAGCTGATGACATAACAGAGAATCAGTTTCAGCATATTTCCCCTCTCTCTGATGTCTGAATATTATACATGAACTATTCAGATTCGAAAACCACTTCTATTTCCGTCCCCCTGGTGACCTGCGTACCCGGCGGGATGGACTGGGAGGTCACTTTCCCCTCCCCGGTCAGCTTGAAGCCGAACTGCGTCACCGCCCAGAGACCGGTCACGTCCTTGCGTGTCCAGCCGGTCATGTCAGGCATGATGAAGCTGTTTGTCTCGGTCAGCAGGAATACTTTCTGCCCGGTGGATACCATGGCATTGTCCACCGGATACTGGTCAATGACCGTATCCCCGGAACCCAGCACATGGATTTCCACATTCAGATTCTTCAGTTTTTCTTCCGAATAGTAGAGAGAGTGATTGATCAGGGACGGCATATCCTGAATCTCGATCCGGTCATATTCCCCGGCTTCGATCAGATTGTCCGGATTCTCCTGGACCGGGTTGCCGGCGTAGCCAAGCCGCATGGCTGTCTTGCGCAGCAGGTTCTGCACCGCCTCGGAGTAGTAGTGCGCGTTGCGGTCGTACGGTGCCTCGAAACAGTAATAGACCAGCACCTGCGGGTTGTCTGCCGGCAGGGCTGACATGAGTGAGGCAATCGTATAGCCGGACAGATACGAGTTGTTGACATAGACCTGGGTGGTACCGGTCTTGCCCATGATCTCGCATTCCGGAATCCGGTAGTATTTTGCCGTACCGTCGTCATCGTTGACGGTACGGTAGAGAATTCCCTGCACCTCGCGGGCGGTTTCCTCAGTGATCGGATGACCGGTCACCTTGGTTGTCGCCTGGTAGATCACATGATTGTTGTCATAGTGATCACGGATGCTGTCGACATAATACGGCCGGACCATGGTCCCGTCGCCGAAGATGGCACTGTAGGCCTGCAGCATCTGCAGCATGGTAACGGAAGAACCCTGCCCGTAGGAGAGCGCCAGTTTTTCCATCGGCCAGTGGAAGGTCAGCACCCCGGTCTCTTCCGGCAGGCCGTCGCTGGCCACCGACTGGAAGAAACCGAATTTCTTCAGATAGTCAAGATTGATTTCCGGGGTGATCAGTTCGGTCTGCACGGTTGCCGCAACAACGTTGGACGAATACATCAGCCCGTGGTCAAAGTCAATCCAGCCCCAGTTCTTCTTGGACGCGTTTTCAATCGGCTGGTAGGGACTCGATTCCACCCGGAACGGATGGTTCTCCGAGTCGGAATTCCAGTAGAACGGGCCGGAGTATACCTGGGCCGAACCGTCATAGGTGCCCTCATTGATGGCCGCCGCCCAGGTGAACGGCTTCAGGGTGGAACCCGGCTCATACGGCAGCTGGGTGCCGTAGTTATTGTAATCTTCAATATTCAGCGTATTCGGATCAAAGGAAGGATACTGGCCCCAGGCCAGAATCTTGCCGGTCCTGATCTCCATGACCGCGCCCCATACCCGGGTCGGATTGAAGCGCTGGCGGGTCAGCTGGAAGGATTCTTCCAGCGCCTCCTGGATTTCCTGGTCCAGGGTCAGATAGACATCATAGCCGTTGGTCGCGCTGACGCTGTCTTCCTTCATGCCGGGCAGGATATGACCATCCTTGTCAGCCTGATAGATCCGGTAGCCGTCGGCCCCTCGCAGATAGGAATCCAGGTACAGTTCCGTCCCCATCTTGCCGATGGTGCTGCCGGTTTCATCCGACTGGGCAAAACCGATCAGGTTGGACGCAAAGGTGCCGAGCGGATAAACCCGCTTGATCGAGTCGGTAAACTCCACGCCCGGCAGGTTCAATGCGGCAATCTCCTCCATTGTGGACTGGGAGATGTTGCGGCCCGCCGTGCCGAGTTCTGTCTGCCAGATGCCCTGGTCCCAGCCGCTGAGATACTGCAGGCAGCGGTCATAATCCATGCCGAGAATCCGGGAGAGTTCCTTGGCTGTCCCCTCCCTGTCTTCAACGTAGTATTTCTGCCCTTCGACATGCTCGCGCTCGGGGCTGAGAATGCAGTAGATATTGTATGTCTTGTTGTCCTGGGCAATGACGGTGCCGTTGCGGTCATAGATATTGCCCCGCAGCGCCTTGGTGATTTCCCGGACGGTGTTGGCCGAGTCGGCATAGCGGCTCAGGTCGGTGCCGGAGCGCAGATGGACTTTACTGACGGCAACCAAAAAGACATTAGCCGCAAGGATCAGCATCGCAGCTAATGTCAAAATAATGATTGTACGCATTGCCCTTCTGCTGTGGCGCTGCATGTTATTCTCCGCTGTCGTTTGCGGCAGTAATCGTGATGATGTTGTCCTGATCGAGGGTCAGGCCGTTCTCGGAAGCGATGGAGTCAACCCGGTCTCTTGCGCTCAGGGTCTGGATAACAACCCGGACCGCGTCATTCTGTGTTTCCAGTTCGGCAATCTGGCTGTCGATCTCCTGCTTTCTGGAACTCAGGCTGTTGTTGTAGGTTCTCAAAAACAGCGAAGACCCGAGGTAGGAAAATGACGAAACGACAAACATGAAACCCGCAAAGTGCGTCAGGACGATCTTCTTCTTTTTTCTCTTTTTTCTGATAATCCTTGCCATGTTTACCGAATCCTTTCCACCGCTCTGAGTTTGGCGCTGTGCGCCCTGCGGTTCCTTGCCAGTTCTTCATCGCCCGCGGTCACCGGTTTCCTGGTGACGGGAGTGAAGGAGGCCTGCTCCATTTGTGATGCCTTAACCGGCAGTCTGGGCTCCACAAATGGAGCAGTTGTAAGTTCCTTGAATATCGTCTTCACGATCCTGTCTTCAAGTGAATGGAACGTGATAACGGCACATCTTCCGCCCGGTTTCAGGAGATCACAGGCCTGCTGCAGTCCTTCTTCCAGGGCGCCGAGCTCATCATTGACTTCGATGCGCAGGGCCTGGAAGACCTGTTTGGCCGGGTGGCCTTTCCGGTTGAGTACCTTGGCCGGCAGTGCTGAGCGGATGATATCCACCAGCTGGAAGGTTGTTTCCACCGGTGCTTTTTCCCGCTGCCTGATGATCATCCGGGCAATCGGGCCGGCATACCGTTCTTCCCCGTAGCGATGGAAGACAGAGGCCAGTTCCGCTTCGCCGTACGTGTTGATGACATCGTACGCGGTCAGTTTCTGTTCCTGATCCATCCGCATGTCCAGCCGGGCATCGAAGCGGTAGCTGAAGCCTCGTTCCGGATCGTCAAACTGCGGGGAACTGACGCCGAGGTCCATCATGACCCCGTCCACGGCTTCCACGCCGCGGTTTGCAAGTTCCCGGCGCAGATCCCGGAAATCCGCATGAATCAGTGTGACCCGGTCAGCCAGATCCGCAAGGTTTTCCTGCGATTCCGCAATCGCCTCGGCATCCTTGTCAAAGGAGTACAGGCGGCCGGTTGTCAATCTTTCTGCCAGGGCCCTTGTATGACCGCCGCGGCCCAGGGTCGCATCCACATAGATGCCCTCCGGCTTTACAGCGAGCAGGTCAATCGTCTCCGGCAGCAGTACGCTTTCGTGTTCCATTACTTCAGGAACTCCGTCAGTGTTTCCGCATCAGCCTCGAAGGTTTCATCACTGGTTTCGTCATAAGCGTCCCAGCGTTCCTCAGACCAGATTTCCAGATGGTCGGCAGCGCCGATAATCACGCATTTCTTGGTGATGTCCGCCACCCCGACCAGACTCTGCGGAAGCTGGATGCGGCCCTGGCCGTCAAATTCGCATTCCTGCGCTTTGCTCAGCAGCGAACGGACATATTTCCGTACTTCGCTTTTTGTGACCGGCAGCTGTTCCAGCTGTGATACAATTTTCTTCCACTGGTCTTCGGTATAAACGGTCAGACAGCCGTCGAAGCCTCTGGTAACAACAAAAGTGTCGCCCAGTTCATCCCGGAAGCGGGCTGGTATGATGAGCCGGTTTTTCGCGTCCAGACTGTGTCTGTATTCACCCATGAACATATCGGCTCTCCACTTTCCCCCACTTTCTGACACTTTCTACCACAAGTCTACCACAGCAGGCATAAAACTCAAGGTTTTTTTCGCTTTGCTGCGCTCTTTTTTCGAATAAAAAAGACTTCTTTTTGAAAGAAGTCTGAAAGCGTGAATTTACACCCGGAAAGATCTTTTGTCATAATCCCGGAAATATATAATTATGTGTTTTATTATATTGGCCGCGGCCCTTTTCCGGATGATATAATCCCTCCTGATGAGTTTTTCGACGAGCAAAAGAAACGGCGTTCTGGCCGTTGTCAGCGCCAGTGTTCTGTACGGCTTTCTGCCGGTTTTCGTCAAGGAAATCCTGCGCGAAGGCATGACGGACGCAGCCCTGGTATTCAACCAGTTTTTATTTACTTCCGTCTTCGCGTTCATCATTATCCGCCGGCTGAAAATCAGCCTCCGGGTAACGGTGCGGGAGATGATCGAACTGGTCCTGGCCGCCTTCATCGGCTACGGCATGACAACCTCCCTGCTCACCGCTTCATATTCACTGATCCCGGTCGGCCTGGCCACGATGTTCCTGTTTACCAACCCGCTGTTTGTCAATCTGGCCATGATCGTGATCTTCCGCGAGAAAGCCACGCCGGCCCGCGGGTTTGCGATGGTGACCGCGGTAGCGGGACTGATACTGATGGCTGATTTCTCCCGGCTGCACTCCGGCGGCATCCTGCTGGCCGTCCTGTCCGGCATCATCTACGCCGCCTATGTCATCGCCAACAAGAAATGCAGTTTTGCCCGCCTGGATCCGTTTGTCCTGGTATTCTATGTCGGTACGGTCAACGCCTTCTTCTTCGGCCTGTCCGCGGCCGTAAAGGGCGAGCTGGCCCTGCCGCCGACAGCCCGGGCCTTCTGCCTGATGGTCATTGTGGCGCTGTTCTGCACCCTGGCCGGGGTCTTCCTGTTCAGTACCGGGGTCCGGATCCTGGGCGCCTCCACAGCCTCTGTCCTTAATATGCTGGAGCCGGTTGTATCACTGGCTGCCGGCACGCTGATCTACCATGATCCGCTGGGGCTCAAGATTCTTGCCGGCTGCATGCTGATCGTCATCAGCGGGATGGCCGCGGTCATGGACAGGCCCCGCAAGGAATTATCCTGAAAACACAAAAAAAGCATTGCGCGGGCAATGCATTTTTTTGTTTACGCCTGATTGGCCGGGGCTTCTTTGCCCACTGCGCCGCAGTTCGGGCATGCATGATGAGGACGCTTCATCTCACCGCATACCGGGCACTTGACAAGAGTCGGAGCTGCGAGCTTGTAATGCGTTCTTCTCTTATTCTTTCTTGTCTTGGATACTCTTCTCTGCTGTACTGCCATCTGCCTGACACCTCCCTATTGATTTTCCGATTTAAATTCCTTCAGTTTTGCCAGGCGGGGATCAATTCTGTCCTCCTGACTTTTCTGATACTCTTCTTCACTGATGACCCGCCAGCCGTCACCGCTGGGGTATTCATCCGAAGAAGCGATGGTCACCTGCATCGGCACCTCCATCAGGATCTGAGCGATCACTGCCGGGTACAGATCAATGACATCATCCGTAACGATCCAAACGCCGTCTTCTCCGGTGTCCTCAAAGGCAAATACTTCCTCGCCGCCGGTTTCAAAGGGATATTCAATCTCCCTGCCCGTCACCGCATCCGGTATCAGCATGATGCCGGATACATTGATATCCGCGTAGAAACAGCCGGAATGTTCATCCAGGAAGCCATGGCCGGTTACCCGGATATCCCTGGTTCCGTTGATTCTGGCATTGTCCCTGAATACCTCGGGATCAATGACTGCTTCCGTGTCAAAATTCACATTTTTCCCGGACTGCAGCAGTTCCGAACGGGTCCATCTCACGAGTGCGTCTCCTTCGTCGTTAACGGATTAAATTATAGCAAACCGCATTTCAAAGTCAATGCTGATCTATTTATAAAGGCTTGTTCAGCTGTTCAGTCAGCCACGCGGCTGTTTCTTCATACACCCGCAGGCGGTCTTCCTCGTTCAGCGTTTCGTGCCGCATATGCGGATACAGGCGGCTGGTGATGTTGACATAGCCGGCTTTGCGCAGCGTTTCAATCGAGCTCTCCAGACCGCTCAGGCCGCCGATGCAGGGGTCTTCCTCACCGGCAAAGAAATAGATCGGCAGTTCATGGTTGCGGCATTCATAGCGGCTGACATCGGCCATCTGCTGCATCCCCTGCAGTTCATCCAGATAACCCTGGATGGTAAACGGGAAGCCGCTCAGCGGGTCAGCGATGTACTTCTGCACGTTTTCTTCGCTGTAGCTGAGCCAGTCCACCGGCGTTTTCGGGTTCTGCACTGATTTATTGAAGTTGCCGGTCACCATTTTATCCATCAGCCGGCTGTGGCCTTTCGGACCCTTGAAGCCGCGGATGGTCTTGGCAAGCGTAATGCCGGCCGCCGCGGCACTGTTGTAGTTCGGTGCCCCGCTCAGGATCATGCCGGCCAGATCCCCGTCATATTTCTGCAGGTAGCAGCGGGCAATCATGGTTCCCATGGAATGGCCGAGAATGAAGAAAGGCTTGTCCGGATACTGCCGCATGCATTCCTCGGCAACCGTACGGGCACTCTTGACGAGGTTGCCCCAGCCGTCCTTCATGCCGAAGTATCCCAGCGGCGATCCTTCCGCCGTTTCCCCATGACCCGGCAGGTCATAAGTGACAACGGCAAACCCCTTTTCCTGCAGCCAGCGGGCAAACTCATCATAGCGTTTCCGATGCTCCGCCATGCCGTGAATGATTTCCACAACCGCCAGCGGTTCTCCCTTTGGCCGGTACATGCTAACAGCCAGTGTATGACTCATAAAGACACCTTCTTTCACGCTTTTTATTGTAACATAGACATGAGGTCAATTATGAAAGCTTGCGGAATCATCGCGGAATACAATCCGTTTCACGAGGGACATATCCACCACATTGCCGAAACCCGCAGAAACACCGGGACAGACTGCATCATCGCAGTCATGTCGGGCAATTTTGTGCAGCGCGGGGAACCGGCAGCCATGGATAAATGGGCCCGGGCCGAGGCGGCTGTGCGCAACGGGGCCGACCTGGTCATCGAACTGCCCTATCTTTATGCCACGCAGAGCGCTTCGCAGTTTGCCCGCGGCGGGGTCCGCCTGCTGTCCCTGGCCGGATGCACCGCAATGAGTTTCGGCAGTGAGTGCGGCAATCTGGAGAATCTGCAGGAAATCGCCGATACCCCGGTTAACCCGGACCATATCCGGACCATGATGAAGACCGGGGCCGGGTATCCGAAAGCCTACAGCCTGCTGACGGCCAGCATGATGCCCAATGATATCCTGGCTGTCTGTTACCTGCGGGCGCTGAAAAACACGCAGATCAAGCCGGTGCTCGTGGAACGTCAGGGTGATTACCTGGACCCGGAAATCGGGCCATGGGCCAGCGGCCTGGCCCTGCGCCGGGCCTGGGCCGAAGGAAAACCGCTGCCGGAAACCACCCCGATGCGGGACGTCATGACAGCCGGCAGGCCGGTCACCATGGAACGCTATTACAGTTATGCCAGAACCCTGCTGCTGACCATGAAACGGGAGCAGCTCGCCGGCTGTTTCCTGATCAATGAAGGACTTGAAAAGCATCTGAAGGAAACCGCAGAGAAGAATTATACCTATGAGGGTTTTCTGCAGGATGCCGTCACCTCCAGATATACCGCCGGCCGCATCCGCCGCAGCCTGCTGCAGATCATGAACCAGGTCACAAAGGAGGAAGCCCGCAGCCTGGGTGAGCCTGATACCCTGCGGGTGCTGGCCTTCAACGAAACCGGGCAGCAGTATCTCCATCAGCTGCGCGGCAGTGATGTCCGCATAGCCAGCCGGTTTGCGGATGTGCCCCTGCCCTGGCGGCAGCTGGAATACCGCACCACCCTGGTCTATACATCCGTGCTGGCTCCCGAAGAAGCCGAGCGGATCCGCCGCAGTGAGATCGGCGGGGCCCATATCATCAGAAAAACCGGCCGGTAATGCCCGGCCGGTTTTTGTTACGCTTATTCTTCGCTTGTGACGTTGGTGTAGATCTTGTTGACATCATCGATGTCGTTGAGCAGTGCCATCAGCTTTTCAAAGCCTTCAATCTCTTCCTGATTGCTCAGCGTGACATACTCATTCGGCAGCATCGTGACTTCACAGACTTCAAACTCAACACCCGGGATCAGTTTTTCAATCGCGTCCTGGGCCTTGCCGAAATCCTGGAACACCGTCTTGACCGTCATTGTGCCGTCCTCGACGGAAATATCCTGAACATCGACTTCGCCTTCCATCAGCGCGTCCAGCATTGTCTCCTCATCTTCAAACGGGAAGACGAACAGGCCGCAGTGCTCATAGTTGAACGAAACCGCACCGGCATTGGCGATCTTGGATCCCTTGGACTTGTTGAAAGCCGTCTTGACCTCCGTATACGCCCGGTTGGTGTTGTCGGTCAGGCAGTCAATGATGACCGTGCTGCTGCCCGGGCCGAAGCCTTCATACCGGCATTCGGTATAACTTTCATCCGTACCGCCTTTGGCCTTGTCGATTGCTCTCTTGATGACATCAGCCGGAACCTGGTTGGACTTGGCTTCCTTGATCTTTCTGGCGAGGGCCAGATTCATATCCGGGTCAGGGACGCCGGACTTTGCTGCAATATACAGTTCCTTACCGAATCTTGAATACAGCTTGGATTTCAAAGCTGCCGTCTTGGCCATAGAGGCCGCGCGTACTTCATGCGCTCTTCCCATAAAAATTAATACCACCCTTCAAATTTTACTCAATGATTATAACAAACAGATTCCCTGATGAAAAGAGTTCTCTGGTGAATGAACGGCACACATGGTAGAATAGTACACCGGTAATTCCCATGAGTACTTACGCAATCAGTGACCTGCACGGCTGCCTGCATGAATTTGACGAGATGCTCGAACGCATCGCTTTCAGCAGCTACGATGAAATGTACATCATCGGCGATGTCTGCGACCGCGGGAGTGATTCGATCGCCCTGCTGCAGAAGATCATGAAGCATGACAACATGCACCTGATTTTCGGCAACCATGATATCTGGTTCCACCGCCATATCCAGACCCTGATCGATGCCAAGCGGGAAGGCAGTGAAGTGCCCCTTTCCGATGATCTGCGGCTCTGGCTGGACTGCAACGGCGGCTTTGCCACGGCTGATGCGTTCATGGAACTGGATTATCCGGACTGCTACGACATCAAGCTGTATCTGGAGAACCAGGTTTTCTACAAGGAACTCACCCTGCTGGGCAGGAAGTTCCTGCTGGTGCATGCCGGCCTGGGCAGTTATTGCCATAAGGGTGTCCGGCTGTCAGCCGTGCCGGTCAGTGAACTGATCTGGCCCCATATCGGGCTGGATGACAATCCGTTTGATGATGTGACCATGATCGTCGGGCATCTGCCGACCTTCCTCTATGGTCCCGAATATGACGGCATCATTGCCCACGGGAAAAAGAAAAGCATCCTGCATATTGACTGCGGATGCGTCTTCGGTCATACCCTGGGCTGCGTGCGGCTGGACGACATGGCGGAATTCTATGTCCCCTCCCGGCACCGCCGGATTTAATTCTTTTCGATCCAGTCCTCGATCAGCCTGACCATGCCGGCTGTATTGGACTGATACATTGCCGGTTCAAAATCACGGGCTTTCTCCAGATACGGGCGGATATCATCCAGTTCCCGCATGTAGATGAGATAGCCTCTTTTTTCGAAGGCTTCCAGCAGCTGGATCTGATGATCGTTGACATGTTCATGGTATTTCTGCAGCCGGGCCGCGGCGAGAATCTTACGCCCGTTCTTCAGCCCGGTCATGATTGTGCCGACCCCGCCGTGACAGATGATCAGGCTGGCTGTGCGCATGTATTCATCAAACGCTTCCCGGTCCAGATAGTCTGTGACGCGCATGCAGTCACTCTGCCAGGAAGTATAGCCGGCCTGCACGACGACCTCATCCGTGATGGCTCCTTCTTTCACTGCTTTTTCGACAGCTGCCAGCAGCCGGTCAAAACGCTTGTCATTTGTTCCAAGAGTAACCAGTATCATCAGAAAATCCAGCCTCCGTATACAGCCTTCGGATACACTTCCAGCATGCTCTCCCACTGCACAATGAACAGATCCGCGATCGGATAGATCATTTTTCCTGCCGCTGTCGGGGTTGTGGCATTCGCAAAGGTCTCAATCCAGATGACCTTGCGCCCGAAGTGATGGGCTATCCTGCACATCGGCACAGCCGTATGCGTGCCGGTGGTAATGACATAGTCCGGCTGCAGTTTCAGAAACAGGTACAGGGACCGGATGCAGTTCCAGGCAAACTTGAACAGATACGAAAAAAGATGGGATTTTGTCCCGTATACAAGCAGGGAAACCCGGTCCGTGCCGAATTCCGTCTTCAGGGATTCGTTCGCCGCGGTTTTTTCCGTAATGATGTGATAGTCACAGCGGGGAAACATCGCCCGCAGCTGCAGCAGCTCGGTCAGATGTCCGCCGGTGCTGGATATGAATACAATCTTCTTCATAAATGAAAGTGTGCATTTCCTGCACACTTAGATTATACACGAATTGTCCCGGTACCCGGACAGAAGTTCATGAACTTCCTCACTGCTGCCCGCCCGGCAGGCCTGTTCGGCAAGCTTCTGCATTTCCGCCGCCGATATGGAGCGGACCTGTTTGCGGATCCGCAGCAGATCGTGGGGACTCACGGACAGTTCATCTGCCCCCAGGCCGACCAGCAGCATCATGCCTTCCGCATCGGCTGCCATTTCCCCGCAGACCGCGCACCGGCACCCCTTCGCATGCGCCGCTTCCACCGTCATGCGGATCAGCCGCAGCACCGCCGGTTCCAGGGCCCCGTAGAGGCCGGCAACCCGGGTGTTGAGCCGGTCGGAAGCCAGGGTGTACTGAATAAGATCATTGGTACCGATGGAGAAGAAATCAGCTTCCGCAGCCAGGACATCCGCCATGACTGCCGCCGCCGGCACTTCAATCATCAGGCCGGTCTCCACGGTTTCACTGACCGGTATGCCGGCTTTCTGCAGTTTTTCCTTTTCTTCCAGCAGAATCTGTTTTGCCCGGCGGAATTCACCGACGGTCGTTACCATCGGGAACATGACTGCCAGCTGCCCGTATACCGAAGCCCGCAGCAGAGCCCGCAGCTGGGTGCGGAAGAGCTCTTCTTCCTGCAGGCTGAAACGCAGGCCGCGCAGGCCGAGGGCCGGGTTGGCTTCGGCGGCTGATGCCATGCCGGGCAGCGGTTTATCCGCGCCGGCATCCATCGTACGGATGACCGTCCGCCTGCCGGCCATGGCTTTGAGGATCCGGCAGTAAGCTTCAAACTGTTCCTCTTCATCCGGGAAACCGCTGCTGTCGAGGCCGAGGAATTCGGTCCGGAACAGGCCGATCCCGTCTGCCCCGCTTTCGACGGCCGCGGAAAGCTCCTGCAGGGATGACAGGTTGGCAGCCGTATCCACCTGCTTTCCATCCAGAGTAACGGCCGGAAGATGCTTCAGGCCGGCCAGTTCTTCCCGGACCCGCTGCCGGTCTTCCATGGCCGACTGCCAGCGCAGCCGGGCCGTTTCATCCGGATTCAGGATCACGGTGCCGGCATTCCCGTCAACCAGGACCGCTTCCCCGTTGACAGCTGTTTTTACAATATCCTTGACTCCGCCGACGGCCGGAATACCCAGGGCCCGGATCAGGACTGCGCTGTGTCCGGCATGATTGTCCGCCTCGGTGATGATCCCGCTGATTCCGGCAGGATCCAGCATGGCAATATCCGAGGGTGCCAATTGTCTCGCAATGATGACGGCGGGGCCGTCCGGCTGTTCCGGTTCGGTCATCTCCGTGCCGGTCAGGCAGCAGCACAGCCGGTAGGCAACATCCAGCACATCCTCAGCCCACTCCCGGAAATAATCGTTGTCCATGGCGAAGAAGCGCTCAGCGAGAGCATAGCCGGCCTTCTGCACGGCAGCAGCGGCATTCATGCCTTCCGCGATCCGGGCAGCTATTTCCTCCGCAAACAGCTGGTCATGCAGCATCAGCAGCTGCGCTTCAAAGACTGCCGCGTCCCGGCGGGCAAAGCGTTCCCGGGCCTGCCGCAGGACTGCCTGCAGCTGTTCTTCCGCCATCCGGACCGCTTCCTTCAGCCGGTCGGTTTCCATTGCGGGAATTCCCGGGGCTGTATCAACCGGCAGGGCCGGTTTCTCCAGGATAAATGCCGGCGCCAGCGCCAGACCGGCAGACATGCCTGTGCCCGTGAACACTTTCATGCCGTCACTCCGGCTGACCTGCCCGCGGATATTCGCTGTTTGAACTGTTCTTTCCATGTACCCATCCACTACCGAATGCTAGCATGATTCAGATTTTAAGGCAATTCATGAACTCCACCAGCGCCTTCTTCCGCAGCCGGTAGTAAGCCGACCGCGAGAAGAACGGCAGATACCACATGTCTTCGGGTATTTCGAGAAATTCGTTCCGGATAATGCACTGCGTTTCCTTGCTGCAGTCCATCAGTGTCCGGTCAATCAGCATGATTAACGACCCGTCATTGTCATACAAGGCCTGGTTCTCCCGTATGCACTTCTGATACTCAAAGACGTCCCTCCGTTTTTTGCTGCGCCGGTAAACCTTGCCGATATATTTGACAATTTTCTCCATGTCTTCCGTATCCAGCGTCGGGTCCACTTTATTCTTCCCGTTTTTCTCATCCTTCTTGTCCTTTGCCATTTTTCTCCCTCCTCGCAAGTAATAAATCAGGCTGTCGCTTGATGAAACCGGATCATCTTCACACCTATATAGTACCCCTTGTAAAATGCGATTTGTTGCGATTCCAAGCGATTGGTATATAATCCGTCAAATACCCCTCGTTTTGCCATGGAGCATGCCAGAATGCGCTTTGGAAACCGGTTTCGTCTTGCCATAAAGTGATGTCTTCACTTATCATATTTGCGTGGATACCGGGAAATTACCGTTATGACTGAAAAAAGAATTAAAACAAGTTCAACATTGTCATCCGGGAGGATTATTCTGTCCCTGCTGATCTTTGCCATCATCCCGCTGGTGCATGCCCTGCTCAAGGCCCTGACGGGCGATGACACGGTCGCCTATACCATGGCGCTGAATCTGTCCGCCTGTCTTTTTGTCCTGTATGACTGGAACCTGTTCGGGGTGCACTGGAACCGGTTCAAGGCCCGTCTCGGCGACGGTCTTCTCTATACCGCCGTGGGCATTGTGCTGATTTCACTGTGGTGCTACGCTGACCGTCATTTCCTCAGCGGCTTCATGCTGATGCCGGATCCGGCCATTATGCACCGCTACTTCTTTGCCATCGGGGCAGTGCTGCTGGCATTCAGTTTCTGCCAGGCCCTGATCGTCAATATTTCCTTCAAGTGCCTGACGGACCACATGGATATCCGGGACCGGGAACTGCTGATGATCCTCGTCTCGGGCTTCCTGTTCGGCCTCCTGTATACGATCGCCTTTGCCCCGCTGCAGCTGGCGGTCTTCGTGCCATCCTATCTGTTCAATGTTGTCCTGGTATGTATCCTGTCATATCTTTACAACCAGTCGAGTTCATTCCTGCCGGGCATCATCGCCATGGGCACCGTGTACATGGTCCTGATCCTGCTGGAATTCATGGCCTGACCAAAATAAAAGCGCGGATCCGGAATCTCCGGTCTCCGCGCTTTTTTATTTCGTTCAGTTGACTTCGATCAGGCCGTAACCGCCGCTGTTGCGTCTGTATACGACCGAGATCTTGCCGGATTCTTCATCTTCATAGATGAAGAATGTATGCCCGATCAGTTCCATCTGCATGATGGCTTCATCCAGGTCCAGACGGTCTGTATGAATGGACTTGGTCTTGACCGGGATGTCTTCCGCTTCCTCACGGATGGCTTCCTCTTCAATGAAGGCCTGGGCCAGGGAATCACGATGCCGCTTTTCCAGTCTGGTCTTCTGTCTTCTCAGCTGGTCCTCGAGTTTGTCGACAGCCTGGTCAAGCGCTGTATACAGGTCATTTTCCTGTACTTCCGAGCGGAGCAGTCCGACCTTTGTCGGAATGGTGACTTCAAGTTTCTGGGCGTCAGGATAAACGCGGACTACAACCCGTGCAAGCGTATCCTCCTCAATCAGAAGATACTTGTCGAGAATCGACAACTTCTTCTCGATCTTCTCCTTCATCGTGTCGGTAACGGAGATGTTCTTGCCGATAAATTCAAACCGCATATGATTTCCTCTCTTTCTATCCTGCTTCAGGGAAACCAGAGGATTCTCTCAGTTTCCCATCAGTACTTCAGGAAACTTATCTGAGTTCATTATAGCATCTTAATGGAAATCTGTTTACCGGTGAGTCCCATCAGCCACTGATAGACAATGACCATGGCATAGGTGTCCATGCTGCAGTAGGCAATCAGTTCATCACGGATCTCTTCCGCCTTTGAAGTTTCCTCCCGGTCCAGCAGGCGCCACTGGTAAACGGCATCCATGCCCTTCTGGATATCCAGGGCCGCATAGCCGGGGTCATCCATGATGGCCATGATCGATTTCAATGACCAGCTGCCCTTCATGCGGGTATCGTAAACCAGGCCATTGACAAACGGCATCTGCATGTCCGCCAGCCGGCTGACCACCTGGTCCAGACGCGGTTTCAGATCCGGAAACTGCTGGCCGAGCTCCCGCAGCCGGATTGCCTCCGCCCCGAAGGCATTATAGGCCGCGACGGTGCCGGTTTCGGGCAGGTCATGAAGCAGTGATTCCGCCAGCTCCCGCCGGTCATCATGTATGGACAGGAAGGACTTCTTCGTCACTGTACCGTCCTCATGCAGGATATGCAGGGAGTATTCGAACAGCAGCACATCATACGGCCGCATGCCGGTATACGGCGGAATCGCGTAGCGCTCCCACTCGAAATCGAGGAAGGCAATCGGATACCGGTAGCCGTTCAGCACGGTCTGCAGGGCCAGTTTGTCCGTAAAGATACCGCCGCTGCGGTCAGCCATGATCTGGGCATACTGCTGGCTGAAGCCCTCCAGCCGTTCCGGATCAGCGTCCCTCAGCCGGGTGCGGCCTTCCTGCTGCATGTCATAGCGGTGCTGGGAAGCAGTCAGATTCAGGATGGAATCCGGGGCTTCCTCCTTCTCCGCCGGAAAACAGAGGTCATAGCAGCGGCATTTCTGCCGGGAAGCGCATCTGGACGTACGTACAGGTGCTTCCGGCGGCAGGGATGAACTCGCATCCATTTCCTGCAGGAGCGGCGCAAAATCCGTCATTTTCCCGGCAATCAGGTCGGCAATATTCTTTGACGGGCGGCCGCGGTCGTTATAGAACGTTTCGGAAACAATGAACAGCCTGGCCGGGTCGAGTTCTTCTTCCCGGACATAGTCCGCGTTGAGGTGGATGATGCGGATATGGTCCAGGGTGATGCCGAGATGCTCCAGCACCCAGACATTGCCGCAGTAAAACTGCATGTCATCCGCATGCGG
>JAFOIT010000091.1 GCA_017420585.1 Solobacterium sp. | reverse complement strand
TGAAAAGTATATCTACTACTGCAAGAACCTCCGGTCTGCTTACTCTCTGAATTACAAAACCCCACTTCAGTTCAAAACTGAAATGGGGTTCTAGGGCTTTTTTTGATCTGTCTACTTTTCGTTGACTAGTTCAATACGATCTTTTTTTCATGGTCTGATTCATAAAGATAATAGTACAGCGCCCCGATCAGGTTGGCATCATTGCCGAAGGTACAGGCGGTGATATCCGGCCGGTGCTGCGGATAGTAATCGGCCAGGCCGGCATACAGTTCATCCGTGACTTCGTTGAGCATGTCCAGCAGGGCAGGCTGGCGGCTGATGCCGCCGCCGATCGCGAACCGGTCCAGGTCCAGGACGGACTGCAGGGCCAGCATGCCATTGGCCAGGGTCCGGCACCAGGCGCGGAGGACCTGCAGGGCCAGCGGGTCCTGACGCTCCACAGCCGCGAAAAACTGATAGCCGTCAGCGGATCCCGGGGTCAGCCCGGCGGTCTTTTCATACAGTCTGACCAGGCCGCCGGCCCCGCACTTCAGGCCCCAGATCTGTTCTTCATAATAGGATTCTTCCATCAGGGTGGGGATATAGGAGAACTCACCGGCCGCAAACGTGGAGCCGCGGTACAGTTTCCCGTCCAGGATGACAGCGCCGCCGATGGCGGTTCCCAGGGTCATGACGGCCCCGTTGCGCACACCTTTCAGCGAACCCTGCCAGAGCTCGGCAAGGGCTGCGCATTTGCCGTCATTTTCCACACTGGCCGGCAGGCTGATCTCCGGGGGCAGCACATCTGCCAGGGGCATTTCATGGATGAATTTGGCCGAGCCGCCGGTATAGAAGTAATTGTTTGCCGAATCGATCCTGCCCGGGGCGCTCATGACCAGTGCTTCAGCCTGCGGGAACTGCCTGCAGATGCTGCGCAGAACCTCCTGAAAATCATTTATGGAAGTGAGCGGGGACTGCATGGTGCCCTGATCGGCAATCCTGCCGGTTTCGTCCATCAGCGCGTATTTCAGATTGGTGCCGCCCACATCAATGCCAAGATAGTATGCCATAACTGTCTGTCTCCTGTATGGTTTCATCATAGCATGAGCATTCCGTGATTCTTTCTGATCTGGTGTAAAATGGTGGTAAGTGAGGACTGAATATGAAACAGATTGTATATGAATCACCGGTCGGCCGGATCACTCTGGTCAGCGACGGCGGTGCTTTGATCGGGGCCTGGATCGAAGGGCAGAAATACTTTGCGGCCACTTTGCAGGAAGAACCGGAAAACGATCCGGAAGAGCCTGTCCTGCGGCAGGCGGCTGCCTGGCTGGACGCTTATTTTGCCGGGAAGAAACCGGCAGTCAGCGATTTGCCGCTGCAGCCCCGGGGCAGTGCCTTCCGGCAGGAAGTGTGGCGGCTGCTGTGCGAGATTCCTTACGGGGAAACCGTGACCTATGGTGAGCTGGCGGACAAAATCGCGGCAGCCCGCGGAATGAAGAGATTCTCTGCCCAGGCTGTCGGCGGGGCAGTCGGCCATAATCCGATCTCGATCATTATTCCCTGTCACCGGGTGGTCGGCGCTGACGGCAGTCTGACCGGGTATGCCGGCGGGATTGCCAGGAAAGTATCCCTTCTGAAACATGAAGGGGCCCTGACCGACAGAATGTATGTGCCGGAAAAAGGGACGGCACTGTAAAGGGGGAAAACAGTCATGAACAGTATTTTTCACCGGGTCAGCATCCGCCGGTATCAGGATCAGCCGGTCGAAAAGGAGAAAATCGAACTGCTGATGCGGGCCGGGATGGCGGCGCCGTCGGCCATGAACCAGCAGCCGTGGGAATTCTATGTAATTACGAACCGGGAAACAATTGCGGACCTGGCGGCCTGCAGCTGTTACAGCGGGTTCTCCGCTTCGGCCCCGCTGATGATCGTGCCGTGTTATAAAACGGAAGTGCCGGCCCCGTCCTTTCAGCTGATTGATCTTTCCGCCGCGACGGAAAACATCCTGCTGGAGGCAGATGAACTGGGGCTTGGCGCTGTATGGATGGCGGTGGCGCCGGATGCCGACCGTATCGCCAATGTGCGCCGGGTGCTGCAGATCCCGGAGCGTTTGGTGCCGTTCTGCATGATCGCCGCGGGTTATCCGGCTGAAGAAAAGAAACAGCAGGACCGCTACGAACCGGACCGGGTTCACTGGGTTGAATAATCGAAATGCCACCCGCTTTCGGGTGGCATTATTGTTTACACTGTGATAAACTCTTACAGGTTATGGAAAAGATCAGGTTAAATCAGTTTGTCAGTGACCGTGCCTTCATGAAGAAGACGCTTTTCATTGCGCTGCCGCAGATGATCCAGCAGCTGATCTCGGTCTGTGTTAACCTGGTGGACAATCTGATGGTCGGCTGGCTTGGTGACGCGGCGATTGCCTCAGTGGCGGCGGTCAATCGTTTCTACATGATTGCCATGTTCGCCACCAACGGCCTGGCTTCGGCCGGCGGTGTTTTCATTGCGCAGTTCTACGGCGCGAAGGAAGCGCAGAAGATGAAGGAATCATTCCGTACCATTCTGACCGGGGCGTGCATCATCATGGTTGTCTTCAGTATCCTCGGGCTCTCGGCTTCCGGGCAGATACTTCACTTTTTCACCGATGATCCCATGGTTATCGAGGACGGCATCCGGTATATCCGGATTGCGGCCTGGTCGTTTGTGCCGGCGGCAGTCACCATGTCCTCCTATAATGCCATGCGGGCGGTCGGGGAAACAAAGATCCCGCTGCGCTGCAGTGTCACCTCGGTGCTGATCAATGCCTGTCTGAACTATATTTTAATGTTCGGCAAACTGGGCATGCCGCGGCTGGAACTGCGCGGTGCCGCACTGGCAACCCTGATTGCCAGGATCATCGAAATGGTGCTGGTGCTGGCCGCGCTGAAGAAGCGGGACTTCGCGTTCAAGACGAAAGTGTCGCACGTGTTCCATATTTCCGGGGATATCCTGAAACATGTCATCGTCCGGGCCGCGCCGCTGATGATGAATGAAATCCTGTGGACAGCCGGCAATGCCATGCTGTTCAAGTTCTATTCCACCCGCGGGGCCGTGGTCATGTCCGGCTATTCCATTGCCACAACCGTCGGTGACCTGTTCTTTACGCTGTTCGGCGGGATGGCGGCCGCAACCACCGTGCTGGTGGCCCAGCCGCTCGGGGCAAACCGCCTGGATGAAGCCCGCCGGAACGGTTACCGCCTGGTCGGCTTCAGTGTGTTCCTGGCGCTGTTCATCGGTATCCTGATGAATCTTTCCCGCGGCCTTGTGCCGTTGCTGTACAGCCAGATCAGCGCTGATTCACAACAGATCGCGACAACCTACCTGCTGATCCAGAGCTTCATGTTCTGGAACTATATGGCCACAACGGAATTCTTCTTTATCCTGCGGGCCGGCGGGGACACCAAGAACACCCTGATCATGGACAGCTTCTTCATGTGGCTGGTCAATATCCCGGTCGTGGCGGCGGTCACATACTTCACTGACTGGAATTTCATCTGGATGTATCTGGCCGGTCAGGCTACGGACCTTTTGAAACTGATGTTTTCCTTCCATCTGTTCCGCAAGGAGCAGTGGCTGGTTAATCTGACCGTCATGCAAAACAAGAGTGCACCGCAGGAACTTTCATAGTAAAATAAGAAAGCATATTGCGGCATAGCCAAGCGGTAAGGCAAGGGACTTTGACTCCCTCATGCGCAAGTTCGAATCTTGCTGCCGCAGCCACCGTCATTAACAGCCATCTGTGCATATACAGATGGTTTTTTTATCGGCAGGGTGATTTTCAGCGTTCTGTCACGCAGTCCCGGCAGTGCCGGGGTACAATAAAATCAGAAGATACCATGGCTTTGCGCACAGCCGGAAAGGAGATCATGCGATGCAGACGAAACCGTTTTTCATGAATAATCCGGACTGGTATTATTTCGATGAGGAAGACTGGAAATACAGGCTCACGGACAAAGCCCCGAAGGAGGCCCGGGACAGCTACGAAGATTTTTATGCCAGTACCGAAATGATCGACATTCAGGAAATCACGGAGCTTCTGGAAAGATCACGCAGGCTTCTCTGAACGAAAAAAAGATATCCCTGCCGGGATATCTTTTAATATTTATCAGTCAATGATTTCCATGCCGATGGCCCGCTGGACTCTGTCCAGGGTGACCGAGGCAATGGCCCTGGCCCGGTCGGCCCCGTCTTTCAGGGTTGTTTCGATCAGGTCGGAGTCAATGATCTCATAGTAGCGCTTCTGGATTTCTTCCAGCTTGGCGCAGACAACATCGGCGACAGCCCGCTTGAAGTCACCGTAGCCCTTGCCTTCGAATTCCTTCTCAATGTCTTCGAACGGCCGGTCGTCCTGCAGGGAAGACATGATCTGGATCAGGTTGGCAATACCCGGCTGGTTTTCCGGATCATATTTGACGATGCCCAGGCTGTCTGTCTTGGCACTCATGATCTTCTTGCGGGCATCCTTGAGATCATCCAGCAGGTAGATGCAGCCGCGGTTGAGGCCGTCCGACTTGGACATCTTGTGGGTCGGGTCAGTCAGGGACATGATGCGGGCCCCGACTTCCGGAATCATCGGTTCCGGGACATGGAAAATCTCACCGTACCGGTTGTTCATGCGGATGGCAACGTCCCGGCAGAGTTCGACGTGCTGCTTCTGGTCTTCGCCGACCGGCACATAATCCGGCTCATACAGCAGGATATCCGCAGCCATCAGGGTCGGGTAGGTGTAGAGGCCGCCGGACAGGTTTGCTTCACCCTTGGCCTGTTTGTCCTTGAACTGGGTCATGCGGTTCAGTTCACCAAGATAGGTATGGCAGCACATGATATAGCCCAGCTGCGCATGCTCCATGACGTCTGTCTGCAGGAAGATGATGGATTTTTTCGGGTCCAGGCCGCAGGCCAGGTACAGGGCCACGCAGTCCCGCAGGTTCTTCTGCAGTTCAGCCGGGTCCTGCGGCACGGTGATGCAGTGCAGGTTGGCGATGAAAGCGACCATTTCATACTCTTCCTGGGACTGTACGAACTGGCGCAGGGCGCCGATGTAGCTGCCGAGATGCAGCTGTCCGGTCGGCTTGATGCCGCTCAGCATACGATGCTTCATGTTGTAATCCTCCCTTGAAATTAAAAGCGTCTCTTCTTTCGAAGGGACGCATGAGACTCGTGCGCGGTACCACCCGACTTATCCGCATGATATGCAGATCACTTTTTCCGGGATAACGGACCGTCCGCTTCCATGGGAAGATGCTCACAGGCTCCAGCGGAATTGTACAGCAGCCGGCAGATTTCACCAGGTTCTGCCTCTCTACGGACTCTGGTACAGACCATGCACCTGATCAATGCATAAACTAATTAAAGCACAGAAATCCGGCCGGTTCAATCGATGAATTTGTCCAGTTCCCGCTCGCATTCCGGATATTTGCTGACCTTGGGGTCTTTGACCAGACGGCCTCTGGCTACGACCATGCGGACATTCCGCAGGGTTCTCAGATCCTCCAGCGGATTGCTGTCCGTAACGATCATGTCGGCATCCTTGCCGGCCGCGATGGACCCGGTCACGTCACTGATTCCGGCCAGCTCGGCATTCCGCAGGGTGGCGGTATACAGGGCGAACTGATTGGAAACACCGATGAACTTGTGGAAGTACTGCAGTTCCCGCCAGAAATCATAATGGGTGATATACGGGCAGCCGACATCATTGCCGAGGGCCACCGGGATATCGTTTTCCAGGGCGGCCCGGCAGTTGTCAATAATGCCGTTGAATACAAGTTCGCCGTTATACTGTTCGACTTCCGAGGCATGGCTGACTTCCCGGTCAAACAGGGCGTAGGGCAGGGCAGGGGACAGGGTCGTGCAGAGGAACGCGTGCCGGTCTTTGTACAGCTGCAGAATTTCCTCATCCACGGCAGCGCCATGCTCAATGGAATCGACACCGTTTTCCAGGGCAACCCGGACACCCTCCGTGCTTTCGACATGGGCCGCCACATAGAAGCCCTTTTTATGCGCCTCTTCACAGGCTGCCTTCACGATTTCCGGGGCCATCTTCAGTTCGCCGGGCACGCCTTTTGCCTTGGCGTCAAGCACCCCGCCGGTGATCATGAGCTTGATCAGGTCGACGTTCTCAGCCGCGACTTTGTCGACAAACGCAGCGGCTTCTTCCGGACTGGTGACAGCGTGGGCAACGGAACCTGCCATATGCCCGCCCGGCACCGAGATGCCTTCATTGCCTGCCAGGATCCGCGGACCGACCCGCTTCCCGGCCGCAATTTCATCACGCAGACGGCTGTCGAAATCAGCCAGGCCGCCGACTGTACGGATGGTCGTAACCCCGCTCATCAGTTCGGTTCTGGCATAGCCGGCACACAGTCTGTAACCGGCTGCCCGGCCAAGCGGATTGCTCAGGACAAAACGGGCTGTCTTGGAAGCGTCCTTCTGCTTTTTCTGCGGTTTGCCGGCTGACGGGAGGTGGACATGCATGTTGATGAGGCCCGGCATGATGTACTTTCCGTCCAGGTTGATGATTTCATAATCAGAAAGATTGACATTGTCCTCAACAATATCCGTGATTTTTTCGTTGTCGGTCAGAATTGCCATCCGTTTCTGCGGCACCATGTCCTTTGTGCCGTCCAGGATGATGCCGTTGACAAATGCGTATTTCATGGGAACCTCCTTTATCCGAGCGTCCAGACGCCGGTTTCCGTTTCCTGC
>JAFOIT010000012.1 GCA_017420585.1 Solobacterium sp. | reverse complement strand
TTCGAAATCCTGTACATGCAGATGGCCGATATGGTCATTGCGGCGACGGCATATTATATCTTCATTTCGTTTGCGATTACGGAGAACCTCACGATCTTCCGGCTGACCGGCTTTACGATGCTGGCCAGCATGCTGGATATCAGCTGGTTCTTCTACGGGGTGGAAGACTTCAAGAAGGCCAGTATCCGCAACATCGTGGTCAAGTGCCTGGGCACCGGCCTGATTTTCCTGTTATGCAAGACACCGGCTGATCTCTGGAAAGTTGTGCTGATCAATGCCGGCAGTGAACTGTTCGGCCAGTTCATCATGTTCTTCCAGCTCAAACAGTACATCACGTTTGAGAAGGTGTCCCTCGCCGACGCGTACCGGCACCACTTCAAGCCGACCTTCCAGCTGTTTATCCCGACCATTGCGATCAGCGTCTACACGATGCTGGACCGGACCATGGTCGGCGCCCTGTACAACGAAGAACATCTGTCGTACTACAAGACATCGATCGGATTTGTGCAGATGTTCTTGTACTTCATCACGTCCATTGGCGCGGTTGTCCTGCCGCGTATCACCAATGTCTTCTACAACGAAGAAGGCGGGGAAGAAAAGGCCAAGAATCTGATCAGGACAACCATGAAGATCGCGCTGATGCTTTCGGTGCCGATGTGCCTGGGGATGGTGGCCATTGCCCGCAGTTTCATCAGCTGGTACCTGCCGACAGCCCCGATCGTGGCCGATCTGATCCGTTTCGGCAGCCCGATCATCATCTTCATATCAATGTCCAATGTGACCGGCATCCAGTACCTGGTGCCGACCGGCATGTATACGCAGTATACGATCAGCGTCGTGACCGGCTCGGTCGTGAATTTCATCATTAACTCGCTGCTGATCCCGCGCTATGGCGCCTATGGGGCCATTGCCGGCAGTGTGATTGCGGAGTTCTGTGTCACCTGTGTGCAGCTGGCCTTTGTCCGCCGCAGGGCGCACATCCGTTTCTTTGACCGGAGCTGTGCCGTCTATGTCATCGGGGCCGCGGTCATGATGGCCGTGGTCATGGCCGTTGTCCGGGTTCTGCCGGTCAATATTGCCGGTACCGTGCTGAGCATCTTCGCCGGTATGATTGTCTATTTCATTGTCCTGTATGTTTCAAAGGAAGACCTGTGCATGAAAGTCATGGGTATGATCAGAAGGAGAAAAGCCAATGCCTGAGGTCAGTGTGATTGTCCCTGTGTACAACGTGGAAGACTATGCGGCCAAATGCATTGATTCCATCCTGGCCCAGACATTTACGGATTATGAACTGATCCTGGTCAATGACGGGGCAACCGACGGTTCCCCGGCCATCCTGCATGAATATGCCGGCAAAGATCCGCGGATCCGGGTGATCGACAAGCCCAACGGCGGCCTCAGCGATGCCCGCAATGCCGGTATGAAACAGGCATCCGGCACATATCTCTGCTTCATTGACAGCGATGATTTCATTGAACCGCAGATGCTTGCCAGGACAGCTGCGAAACTGCGTGAAACAGGCGCGGACATCGTCATGTTCGATGTTTATCAGTACCATATGATGACCGGGCTGAAGGAAGTCATAGCCAACCCGTTCAGCGAGGATCAGGTGTATTCGCTGAAAGAGACACCGGAACTGATGACCAGGATTTTGAACGCTGCCTGGAACAAGGTTTACCGCAGAACCCTGTTCACGGATAACAATATCGAGTATCCGAAGGGGTATCTCTATGAGGACCTGGGGACAACCTACCGCCTGCTGGCGCGGGCAGGGAAGGTGGCCTTTGTCAATGAACCCCTGTACGATTATCTGGTTGACCGTCCCGGAAACATTACCCGTTCATTTAACCGCCGGGTTTATGATATTCTGAAGATGGCAGAGACCAACCTGGAGGATTTCAAGGCCCTGGGTCTGGCAGAAGCGTATCATGAGGAACTGAAATATCTCTGCTGTGTCAATATCCTGGAATGCCTCAAGAAGACCCGGGATGTTAATGACAGGAAACTTACTGAGGAGTTCATTGATGCCTGTTTCGCCTTTATCAGGAAGAACTGGCCGGAATTCCCGCAGTGCAGATATCAGATCCTGCGGCAGAAGAATGACTGGATCTATGCGGATCCGAACAAGCTGAAAGCATATCTGATGTACCGCAGATGGAAGAATAAAGGAGCGTGAGATCATGGCGCAGGTTACGGTGGTAGTACCGATTTACAACGTTGAGAAGTATGTCCGGGCTTGTTTCGAATCCCTGCTGAAGCAGACAAGCAGCGATTTTATCGTGCTGGCAGTCAATGACGGCTCACCGGACAACAGTGCCCAGATCATCAGCGAGTTTACCGCCCGCTATCCGGACAAAATCAGAAGCATCACCAAGGAAAACGGCGGTTACGGTTCCGTGCTGCAGCTGGCCATCAAAGAGATGGACACCCCATATTTCATTGTCTGTGACCCGGATGACACACTGGAACCGGAAGCGGTTGAAACCCTGCTGAACCTGGCGCAGGTATCCGGGGCAGATATTACCATCGGGGCCAAGATGATCATGAAGGAAGGCTCCAGCATCAAGGAATATGATCCTTCCTACAACAAGCAGTTCACCCTGCTCAAAAGCAACCGGGTCTATAACCGGGGGGCAGAGGAATTCGATGACCTGTTCTTCGTCAACCCGAGCCCGCACGCCAAGCTGTACCGCCGCGAGGTGGCCAGGGACATCGTCTTCCCGGAGAAGACAGGGTATACCGACAACCTGCTGTTCTACATCAGCCTGCTGAACAGCGACAAGGTGATCTACACCGACAAGCCGCTGGCCAATTACCTGATTGACCGCACCGGCAACACGATGACCGACATCAGCTACAAGGCCATGAACGGCCAGATCCTGGTCTTCAGGACCATTGCCGAGCAGGCTGCGAAGCTGGAAAACATCCCGGATATCTTCTGGTACCGGATGTTTGAAGCCTTCAAGTTCATGCTGTACCAGACCAGGAGGCTGAACTGCACAAAAGAGCAGTACAGGGAAACCCTGGAATATCTCGGTACATTCCTGGAGATGGTCACGGCGCACCACAGGGAAGTCAAACCGTATTACAAGAAGTATGCGAAAACGGCTGTCATTGAGCGGATGCGGGATGAAGGCCTGCTGAACCCGTCCCTGATGAATTCGGTCTACAGCGGCATTGTCCGCCGGATGACCAATGAGTTTGAAGAGAAGTAAGCACTGATCAGAAAACAGTACCTGACAAACAGGTACTGTTTTTTTATCTGCGTCTGTTTTCCCGGTACAGGCCGTACAGCACCGCCGCCAGAACGATGCCTGACAGCAGCGCCCCGGCCCGGATGCCCGGCGGGGTGAACGTGAAGGTCAGTACATGTTCCCCCGGTTCCAGGACCAGGCCCAGGAACCCGCCCTGCACATCAAATGTTTCAAGCTGCCTGCCGTCCCGGTCATATACCTGCCAGCCGGAGGAATTGGGGAAGCCCATGAACAGGACACATTTCTGCGGTACCGTTATGGTTCCCGTCAGGCCGCGGTGACTGAAGGCGGTAACGGTGAGCTGGTTTTTTTCGTGGGCGGTAATCCCGCTCAGGTCTGCCTGTGCCTCAGCAGGCACATACAGCTCCTCACAATAATCACTGATATCACCGAGTTCTGACACAAACCGGGAATAGGTATGCCCGATATGCAGGTAGTTGTCAATCTGATATACCTTCAGGTCATCAAGGCTGTAGGCATACGTGAATGACAGCTCCGGCGGCAGTTCGCTTTCGTCCAGCGCGCCGATGTATTTGACCCCCAGCATGCGCATATGATCCGGCCGGTTGATGTCGAAGATGATGTTGGAAACATAACCGTTTTCAGCCAGGAACGGCGCGATGTTGTTGTCAAAGGTGCTGAAGTAGGCTTCCGTGCTCATGTAGTTGAACTGCTGGGACAGGTTTTTATTGAGCGGGCTGAACGGATAGACGTCCGTTGACGGGATATGCATGCGGTACATCAGGTCGGCATCATTTTCCCGGAAGTAGTTGATATATTCCCGGTTCATCGGCTTTTTCGCGTCCGGATAGGAATGATACGGGACAAAGACCGTGATGCCGTAGGTGATCATCGTAAACGCTGCCGCCAGCATCCAGCCGGACTCCTTCCGCTGATTTTTCAGACAGAAGTCCGCTGCCAGCGTCACCGCCAGGTGCAGGCCCAGCAGCAGCCATGTCCAGACCGCATCTTTGCCGGGGATGGCATACGCCACACAGAAACCGGCAAACAGCAGGGCATACGCCCCGAAGAGAAGGAACAGTTTCCTGCCGGCCGGTTTTACATCCCCATCCGCGAAGACCTCGGCACACATCCAGAGATTATAGAAAACCAGGAAATAGCTCCAGCGGAAGGTCGGCTCACTGAAGGCGTGAATGACCGAGTTCAGCGGCCGGACCAGCAGGCAGAGGAAGACGATGATTTCCCCGGCTGTCCAGACCCGCATGTTCTTTCTGTCGGTACCGCCCTGCAGCAGGGCAAGCAGCGGCAGGCAGGACGCGTAGATGCTGAATTCGGAACCGAAGTGATGATCCCCGTAAAACAGGAAATGCGGGGTGTCACTGCGGAAATTGAGCGGGGCAGCCAGCAGGGAATAGAACAGGCCGGCTGTGCTGCGCAGATCCCACAGCAGGCCGCCTGCCCCCATTTCCCCGATGCGGGGATTGCTGTGCAGGAAGAGGATCAGCGGGATCAGGGCAATGCCGGCCAGGAACATCCCGGCGATATAGGCGGCAGCCGGCGGCAGGGCAGACCTGACGATGTCAGCCGCGGAAGTCTTCCCGCCATGTACACGGCTGGTCACCCAGACATACAGCAGCAGGAAAAAGGACAGGCTGAAGAGCAGTTCGAAACACTGCAGGAACAGCATTGCCGTGACAACCGGGATCATGGCAAGTTTCCTTTCCCTGTACCAGTTCTCAATAGCTGTAAACAGCAGCGGCAATAACGCGTAGAACCGGTGGAACATGTAGGATCCGGAGAAGATCGCGGCAGCCCCGCTGAAGGCATAAATCAGGGAGATGCTGTGCCGCAGGGTCCTGTCTTTGATAAGGATCTTCCGCAGATACAGATTCATGGCTGCGGCTGAGATCATCAGGCAGAGAATGGTTTCGACGGCCATCGCCAGATCAATATTTTTCGTAAAATGATAAATGAAAACAACCAGAGGCAGCAGGAAATCACCGCTGGTGTACATCAGATGCGAAACAAAAAAGTCCGACCCGAGGAAAGTGTTCCAGGAATACAGCGCCAGCGACCGTGATTTCAGGCAGTCCCTGACGATTTCGTAATACTCGATATAGAAGATATTGTTCTCATACTGCTGGTCGTTGAACCAGGCGAACGAGCGGCTGCCGGACAGCGTAGGGAAAAACAGGATCACACCGAATGCCAGGGTGACCAGCAGCAGGATCCCATACTCTTCGAGAAAAGCAGACAGCCGTGATTTTTCTGCGCTCATGAAATAATACTAATACGGAACAAGCCCGTGAAACAACCTCCTTTCCCGGCGGACCGGGTTCAAATGACCGCAGCCGGGAAAATCTTTGCGGAAAGCGGCGGGTATTTGTGATAGCATAAAATCATGACGAAGCTTTCACTGGTGATCCCGTGTTATTTCAACGGCATGAATATCCCGGAAACCTATCAGGTGATCTGCCGGGATGTTTTTTCCGTACGTACGGATATTGATTATGAACTGATCTTTGTGGATGACGGCTCGGGCGATGATACCCTGCTGCAGGCAAAGATTGTCCAGAACAGGGATCCCCGCGTGAAAATCGTGAAGCTCTCCCGCAATTTCGGGGAATTCCGGGCCATCGTTGCCGGCCTGTCACAGATGAGCGGGGACTGCGCGGCTGTCATGAGCGCTGACCTGCAGGATCCGCCGGCCCTGATCCCGGAACTGTTCGCGTCCTGGGAAAAGGGAAACCTGGTCAATCTGGCGGTCCGCAAGGACCGGCAGGAATCCGCCCTGAAGAACTGGTTCGCGGACATGTATTACAAACTCGTGCGCCGGTGGGTGGAACCCAATTATCCCAAACGGGGCTTTGATTTCTTCCTGATTGACCGCAAAGTGGCCGATGAACTCGTGGCGATGCAGGAAAAGAATTCCAGTATCTACCTGCAGCTGATCTGGCTCGGGTATACGCCGACGACCATCGAGTATGTGCGCCGGGAGCGGGAAAAGGGCAAATCCATGTGGAGTTTCCGCAAACGGGTGAATCTCTTCATTGATACGTTTGTGGTCTTTTCCAACAAGCCGATCCGGTTTGTGACCGGGTGCGGCCTGTTTCTCAGCCTGGCCGGGCTGATCCTGGCCATTTTCTTCATCGTTGACTGGTTCCGGAACAGCATCGTACCGGGCTGGACCTCGCTGATTGTGGTGATCCTTCTGACCTCGGGATTCCAGATGGTCATGTCCGGGATCCTGGGCGAGTATGTCTGGCGCAATCTTGATGAAACCAGGAAACGACCGCTTTATGTTATAGAAAAGGTGATAACGGCAGAACCGGAGGAGAAGAATTATGAAAATCGCGGCGAATAATCTGAAACGTCAGTATGATCTCCATGCAGATGAATATGAGGCCAAAGCCCTGGAAGTCCTGCGCAGCGGCTGGTACATCCTGGGCCCGGAAGTGAAGGCTTTCGAGCAGGAATTCGCGTCCTATATCGGCACAAAGTACTGTGTCGGCCTGGCCAACGGCCTGGACGCGCTGATCCTGGCATTCCGGATCCTGAATATCGGTGAAGGGGACGAAGTCATTGTCTGCGGCAATGCCTATATTGCCTGCGTGATGGGCGTTTCCATCAACGGGGCCCTGCCGGTGCTGGTGGAACCGGATGAATATGCCAATCTCGACGCTGACCGGATCGAGGAAAAGATCACTGACAAGACAAAAGCCATCCTGGCCGTGCACCTGTACGGGCAGAGCTGCGATATGACAAAGATCTGCGCGTTGGCTGAAAAGTATAACCTGAAAGTCGTGGAAGACTGTGCCCAGAGCCATATGACCACCTGGGACGGCAGGGTCTGCGGGACAATCGGTGATATCAGCTGCTTCAGCTTCTATCCGACCAAGGGCCTCGGCGCTTTCGGTGATGCCGGCGCCCTGCTTACGGATAACGAAGAGTATGCCGAAGCCGCGAAGATGCTGCGGAACTACGGCAGCCGCGTGCACTATGAAAACGAGGTCGTTGGGGTCAACAGCCGTCTGGATGAACTGCAGGCCGGCCTGCTGCGGGTGAAACTGAAGTATCTGGACGCGCTGAATGAGGAGCGCTGTGAGATTGCCGAACGGTATAACACCGGCATTACCAACCCGCTGATCCGGGTGCTCAAGACAAGGCCTGGCTCCAACAACACATGGCACCAGTATGAGATTTTCTGTGATTACCGGGATGAACTGGCGGCTTATCTGAAGGAAAAGGAAATCGGCACGATTATTCATTACCCGATCCCGCCGCACCTGTCTGAGGCATATGCCTACCTCGGCCTGCATGAAGGGGATCTGCCGCTGACGGAGAAGCACTCCCGTACGGTTCTGTCCATCCCGATGTACAACGGCATGACCCTTGAGGAACAGCAGTACGTTATCGATGCCCTGAACGCCTTTGTGCCGGAGGGGAAGTAAGCATGGAGTTTTATCGGGTCCTGACGTTCCGGGAGCTGGGTGACGAGCGCGGCAACCTGGTGGCGATCGAAGGCGGTCAGGAAGTACCTTTTGAAATCAAACGGGTGTTCTATATGTACGGCACGGATGACTCCATGGTGCGCGGCCAGCACGCCAACCGGGAATCACAGTTTGTGCTGATCAATGTCAGCGGTTCCAGCAAGGTCCGCATCAATGACGGCATGGGACACGAAGTGGTCGTTAACCTGGATAAACCTAGGATCGGCGTATTCATTCCCCGGATGGTCTGGAAGGAAATGTACGATTTCTCTTCTGACAGCGTGATTCTGTGCCTGGCGGATACACATTATGACGGGAAGGAATATATCCGTGACTTCGATGCATACCAGGAAGAGGTCAGGAACAGGGAAATGCCGGCTGAATAAAACGGCGGTTATCTGATTATGAAAGGATAGTCTGATTAAGACTGTCCTTTTATGATGACTGTAAATCTGAATATGATATGATCAACAATATGAACAGACCGTGGTTTGACCGTAACGAAACGCTGCAGATCAAGGGGGTTGCCCTGATTTTCATGTTTGTACACCATTTCTTTACCGTGCCGATCTGGTATGTCAGCGGCATCAGTTACGATTACATGGCCGGGGCGGCAGCCCTGTGCCAGCAGCCGACCAAGATCTGTGTCTGCCTGTTTGCGTTTCTGAATGGTTACCTGTACCGGTATTCTTCCGATAAGTCACTGCGTGGTTCGGTCTGCAAAGCATGGCGGTTCCTTGTGCCGTTCTGGCTGGTGACGGCAGCCATGATTATCTTTGCCGTCAGTTTGAACCGGTATGTCATGACCCCGGAAAATGTCCTGCTGGAACTGTTCGGCATGCGGGAAGATGTGATGATCTTCTGCTGGTATGTTTATTTCTACCTGATTATCCTGTTCCTTCTGCCGGGGATGGACCGGCTGCTGGAAAAGCGCAGCCTGCCGGTTTCCATAGCGGCCGGCGTGTTCCTGCCGGCGGCCGTGATGATCCTGGTCATGTCCTGGCTGAATCCGGAGTCAACGCTCTGGGAGGTACTGGATCATCTGCGGACCTGGCTGCCGGCGGTGATGAGCGGCTGGATCTTTGCCCGGTATTCGCTGTTTGAAAAGATGGAGAAGGGCTTCAGCCGCCTGCCCGTCATCCTGCAGGGCTTTCTGTGCCTGGTCATGATGACTGCGGCATTTTTCGGCCGATGGTTCCTGCCGGCGTTGGACTGCGGGCCGCTGGCCCTGCATACCGTCAATCTTTCCGGGGCATTCAACATGGATGTCATCTACGCGCCGCTGTTTATCTTCGCTTTGATTACTTCGGCCAGGATGGTCCGGCTGCCGTGGAAACCGCTGGAAATCATCGGGAAGTACTCGATGTATATGTGGTATCTTCACTGTCTGTTCTTCAACTGCACCAAGCCTGTTACCCAGATCTGGCTGTTCTTCCCGCGCAACCCGGTGCTGGTGCTGTTGTGGGGACTCCTGATGACCCTGGGCGTTTCCGTAATCCTGGATACATTGGTGAAAAAAATAATGTCCTGACAGCCGGCGGGACGGCAGGACCGTGACCAGTCACAGCTGCGGAAAACAAAGAAAAAAAGACAGCTGCATTGAGGCAGCTGTCCTTTTCATATAATCATTACTGTTTGGTTGTGCATCCCTTGACCGGGTCGCCGACATGCTCATCCCAGCACTTGCAGACTGCTTCGTTCCAGTCCCAGCTGGCATATGCGCCGCAGACGCCGCAGCCCTTCCACGGATCACCCTCAAGGCCGTCATCACAGACACAGGTTTCCTTGTTGAAGTCCCAGTGCGCGCCGGTGCCGCAGTACTGCGAACCGCAGGCTTTGTACGGGTCACCTTCGTAGCCGTCGTAGCAGATGCAGGTCTTGGAGTTTTCGTCAAAGTACGCGAAGGCACCGCATGATTCAGGACCGGTGGCCTGCGGAGCCGGGGTCGGTGTGTTGGCGACCGGCACATAGGTTGTGACCGGCTTCTGGGTTGCCTGCGGAACCGGTGTCGAGGTCGGTTCCGGCGTCGGTGTCGCGAGATGGAGCTGATCCTTTTCAGCCATCTCCTTAATGACGCTGAAGTCACCGACTTCTGTCCAGACACCATCCGGGGCCATATACTGCAGGGTGCCTACAGAACTGACCCGGACGTTGATTTCGTTATCGTGAAGAAGATCCTTTTCAGCCATGGTTTTAATTGTTTCAAAATTACCGATGGTCTGCCAGTCATCTTCAGCAGCTTCATATTCAAGGAAACCGCCTTCGGTGACCCGGACATTAACCGTACTTTCATCTTCTGCCTTCTTGGCGCCGCAGCCGAACATGGTGGCTGCCGCAAGGATTGCGAGCAATGTTTTTTTCATCCTTATACTATCCCTCTGTTTCTAGAAATGATTATATCCCGAGTTCTGATCCTTGAATAGTAGGAAATCCAAGTTTTTCTGATACACAACAATGAACTTGCGGGAGGAAAAGAAGCCCGCCTCATGGTATAATCTCAGCGAGGTAAGCTGATGAAACTGTCTTTAATTGTGCCTATGTACAATGTCAGGGAGTATGTACGGCAGTGCCTGGACTCGCTGACCGCGCAGACACTGGCCGATATGGAAGTGCTGATGGTCAATGACGGGTGCACCGATGATACGCCAGCGATCGCGGCGGAATACGCGGAACGCTTCCCGGGACGGTTCATCCTGCTGAACAAGCCGAACGGCGGCCTCAGCGATGCCCGCAACTATGCTATCCCGCACGCGAAAGGGGAATACATTGCCTTCCTGGACAGTGATGACTTTGTCGATCCGCCGCTGTATGAGAAGATGTGTGCGCTGATGGATCAAGGCTACGACGTCTGTGTGACCGATATCGAGTACTGGTATCAGGATCCGGCCAGACGGTTCATCATGAAGGGCCTCAGTGACTGGCCGGCGGAAACCATACAGAAAAAAGCGCTGCTGTCACCGATGTTTGCCTGGAACAAGGTCTATAAGGCTTCCTTCTTCCGGGACATGGGGCTGCGGTATCCGCTGAACACCTGGTATGAGGATATTCCCGTAACCACGCTGATCTTCGCCCGGAGTGAAAAGATCGGGTATCTGGATGAATGCCTGATGCACTACCGGCAGCGTGAGGGCAGCATCATGGCGAACCAGTCCAGTCCCCGGCTCAGGGAGATCTTCGGGATCATGGCGATGGTCCGGGACCGGTTCGAAGAAAACGGCCTGACGGCAGCGTACCGGGATGAACTCGAGTATCTGCACGTCGAACATCTCTGCCTGTACGGCATGTTCCGGTTTATCCGCTCGGATAACCGGCGTGAATACTATGACATGGTGCAGGCCGTCATGCGGCAGTACTGGCCGCAGTGGAAACAGAACCGGTACATTGCCAATCTCGGCTTCAAGAACAGAATTTTCCTGCAGTGGTACAGTCGCGCTACAGCCTGGCTGTTTCACCGCTTCATCCGATAAGAGGAGAACTTTACGCGTACTAAATATTCGTTCTACAACTTCCTGGTCAGTACGATAACGGCTGTGGTCCTGCCGCTGGTAGGCATCATCAAAGTCCGTCTTTTCATCGACTTCTACGGGTCGGGGCTCAACGGTCTGCAGGTGACGATCGCGCAGGTGATCACGTTCCTGAATATATGTGAACTGGCTTATTCCCTCGCTTTCCGGCAGCTGCTGTTCAAACCCCTGGCCGAAGATGATCATGAAGAAGTGCTGCGCATCTATCACGGCGCGGTGCGGATTTTCCGGATCACCGGCTGTGTGGTGCTGCTGGCGGCCGCCTGTGTGGCCCTCGGGTTCCCGTTCTTCGCCGAGTCGCCGCTCGATTACTGGCAGACCGCCGGGACGTTCTTCCTGCTGGCCATGCCGTACGGCATTTCATATTTCCTGATGGGACCGAATTTTGTCATCATGGCCGATCAGAAGGAATACCGGATCACCATCTGGATCCAGACCATCGCGATCCTGCGGATGTTCCTGATGGTTCTGGTCATCCGGCTGAAGCTGCCGTTTATCTGGATCCTGTGCATTGAAGCCGCCAACATCCTGGTGGCCAACAGTGTGGCCCGGATGATCGCCCTGCGGGCCTATCCGTGGCTGAAGAGCCCGTTTGATGAATCCAGCAATGCCTTCCGGGGTAAAGCCAGGTATGCGGTCATCCAGCGCCTGAGTGAACTGGCCACGACCCAGACCGACAACATTGTCATCACGGCCTTCATGGGCTACGAGATGACTTCCGTGTTCGGCACATACAGCTATCTGACCGATTCCATTTCCAAGATCACCCAGTCCATGGTCACCTCGCCGATGAACTCCTTCGGCAACCTGTTCAATGACAAGCGGGCTGACGCGTACAACATCTTTACCGAGTTTTATAACTTTGCCGTATTTGTCGGTACGGTGGTCAGCGTGGTGATTTTCATTGTCATGCCGCAGTTCGTGCACATCTGGATGGCCAAGCCCCTCTATGAAGTGTCGGTAGTGATCTGCCTGGCTTTTGCGGCAAATATCTTCTACATGACGATGCGCCAGCCTGTCATTATCGCCAGGGATGCCAACGGCCTGTATGTCAACGCAAAAAACAACGCCTATCTCATGGCGGTGTCCAAGATTGTGCTTTCTGTCCTGCTGATCCGGAAGTTCGGGCTGCTGGGGGTTATCCTCGCAACGACAATTACGAACTGGACCGTGGACTTCCTGTATAATCCGAATCTTGTCTATCAGAATGTCTTCCATCTGCCGACTTTGAAGTACTTCCGGATGGTGGCGGCGCGGGTGCTGATCGCGGTCCTGATCGGCGGAACGGCCTACCAGGTCTGGAATATGAACCTGGCTTGGATCACGGCTTCAACGCTGCACTTCTTTGAAGCGGTGCTGATGCTGGGCATGGGCACAGGCTTTACGGCACTGGTGATCTACACGGTATCGTTCCGTTCGTTCAGGGCATTGTTCCGGCGGCTGAAGAGTATCCTGGTCCGCCGCAGAAAGAGCAGGGCATGATATGAAAAAACTGTTGGGTTTCCTGTGCGCACTCGTGCTCTGCGGCTGTACGGCTGCCGGCGGGGTGTCGTTTCTTTCGCAGGATACAATCGATGACGGTCTCTGGCAGTACAGCCGGATTGATCATGAGCCCCGGCAGGCGGAAGCGCTGCAGGGGAAAAACTGGACGGTTGAATTCTGGCTCAAACCGGACAGCAACTATCCCGGCACGGGCATTTTCAGCCTGGAGGAAGAATATCATACCCTGACCCTGACCGGTTCGGACCGGCAGGACGGGGTGTTCCTCGGACCCGGCCTGGTCGAAGCGGACAAGGGTTTTGTCAACGCGGTCAATGCCGAATCAGGTTCCCTGGCCAGCGGGCAGTGGAATCTGGTCAGCATCACTTTGACTTCCGGCAAGGGCATCACCTGCGCGCTGAACGGGGAGGAAATCCTGTCCTATGAACTGCAGGAATCCTTCCGGGAACCGCAGCTGTATATCGGGGCGTCATCCGTAGACAACCGCATCAGTGTGGAAGGATATATTTCAGCCCTCAGGGTTTTCAGCGGCAGCAGCCGGAACCTGCAGGAAATCCGGCAGGAATACCTGGAGAGATATCCGGCAGTCCTGCTCGATCAGCTGCATTTCCCGGATCAGGACCGGCTGCAGCGTTCCCTCTGGCTTGACAGCAATTCCATTGCCGGGGTGCCGGTTACCTGGACGGTGCTGGACCCGGACAGGATGGATTACCGCGGCATCATCTCCGACCTCGGCACGGAAGGTAATATCCGGGCGAAGGCCGTGATTTCAACCGAATACGGCACGGCGGAAAAAACCTTCACGTTCCATGTGGCCGGGGCTTCAGCCCGGGTGCGTCTGGAAGATGACCTGCGCAGTCTTGACGCGGATATCCGCTCAGTCATGCACAGCGGCGAGACGCTGCCGGCAGCCGAACCGGGCGGGTCTGTCATTACCTATGAAGTGCTCTCCGGCGTGGCGGAAGTTTATGAAGGCACGCTGATAAAAACAGGCGGCCCGCTGCGTGAACCTATCACCCTGAAAGCGGTGCTGCAGCTGGAAGGCGAAACACTGGAAAAGGAATACAGCCTGATCCTGCTGGAACGTGCATACGGCTATGCCATGAGCTACTTCAACGGGGAAGACGGTTATGAAACCGGGTATATCGCCGTATCGGAAGACGGCCTGCACTGGCAGAAAACCGATACGGTCATCAAGGCGGAAAACGGCACCGGCCGGGTGCGCGATCCGTTCCTGGCCCGGGCCGCCGACGGCAGTTTCCTGATTACGGCCACCCAGGGCTTTGACAATCCGGAAATCTATCTCTGGCACAGCGAGGATCTCAAAGAACTGACCGGGGAACGGATGATTCTGGTTGACCTGCCGGATGAAGGACTTGGCATGAGCGGGAACAGGGCCTGGGCCCCGGTGATTTACCATGACCGGGAAACGGGTGACTATCTGCTGATCTTCTCGGATCCTTCCTCTGATAAAGGGGCGGCTTATGCGGTCCGGACAAAGGATTTTGTCACATACGGTTATCCATACCGGCTGTTTGACCCGCTGTATCCGACGATTGATACGGTCATGTTCACCGACAGCGGCCGTTACTGGCTGTTCTACAAAGATGAACGGGCCGCGGCCCAGACCGTCTACTACGCCATGGCGGATGATCCTTCGCTGGGCTTTACACGGACTTATGACTGGCGTTACCTGAGCCTGCAGCGGGGTGTTGAGGGCCCGATGCTGTGCCGGAAGAAGGACGGCGGCTGGCTGCTCTACATTGATGATTTCCCGCACCAGACGTTCCTGGCCGGGACATTTGACCGGATGTCCGAACAGCTTGATATTCACTGGTATGAAGCCGGGGAATACGATCTGCCGGAGGAAGATGTACGGCACGGCTCACTGCTTCCGCTGACGGAGAACGAGTACCGTGACCTTCTTTCTGAATGAATTGAAGATGTCATGAATTCACCATATAATAAATACGGGAGTACAGGAGGAAAATACCCATGGACAAGTTTTTGGTAGAAGTATCTGCACGGCATATCCATCTCAACCGGGAAGATATGGACATTCTCTTCGGAGCAGGCTCTGAACTGCATGTCAAGAAAACACTTTCGCAGCCGGGTCAGTATGCCAGTGAAGAACAGGTTATTCTGAAGGGCCCGAAGGGCGAGATGAAGCTCAGAGTCCTCGGACCGCTGCGCAGCGAAACACAGATCGAAGTTTCCCTGACAGAAGCACGCCAGCTGGGCGTCAAGGCCCTGATTCGTGAGTCCGGCATGCTGGACGGCACAGAAGGCGGCCTGACAATGGTCGGCCCGGCCGGTGAAAAGGCAATTGACAGAGGCGTGATCGCAGCCAAGCGTCATATCCATATGACCCCGGCAGATGCCGAAAAGTATGGTGTTGAAAACGGCCAGATCGTCGCTGTCAAGATTGAGACTCCGGAGCGTTCCGTTGTGTTCGGTGACACGGTTGTCCGCGTCAGCGACAAGTATGCCCTGGCTATGCACATCGATACCGATGAAGCCAATGCCGGCGGGATCAGCGGTTCTGCTGAAGGCGAAATCGTCGCTTTCTGAAAAGCATTAAGAAAAGTTATGCAGTAACTGCATGACTTTTTTATTTTCCATGTTTACTCTGTGGGTGGATAATAGTACATGGATTACTATATGAAAAACATTATTTTCAATAAGTACGGCTCAGCCGCCAAAAACCTGTTCAATGACCTGATCGATCTTCCGGAAACACTGGATATTGATGTGAATATACCCCGGAAAAACAAGGTTGTTGAGTTTATCCGCCTTGCCCATACCAGCCAGCGGATCCGGCGCCATGTTCATCTTCCCGGCCAGGAACTCTGGTTTTCCATGGACAGAATCAAGCAGTTTACCGATGCACGGACAAACTTCATTTTCATCAACGAAACCCTCGCCTTTATCAACGAAGATGTCCTGAACAAAATCCGCAGGCATTATCCCCAGGGCCGGTTTGTACTGGTTGTTCTGGATGCCATGCATGCCAATGCCAGGAATCTGGTTGTCGGCCGGCCGGTCATCCTGAACTGGCCGTGGGACCTTGTCCTGTCATTCAATCAGGATGACTGTGATGAATATGGATTCAAAAACCTGGAACTGAACTACTTTTCCATACCGCGGGTTCTGCGGGATATTCCGCCGCAGACCCCGGAAAGAGAACTTGTCTATCTGGGAGGGGCACAGAAAAATGATACCCGGGTGGGGAAGATCCGGGATATCTATGCCTGTCTTTCCGGACAGGGTGTGGACTGTGATTTTGTGATTACCAACTGGCCGGAACAGAACGACGGCATTCAGTATGAAAAAGATTATGTCAGCTATGATGAACTGATCCGGCGGGAACATGCGGGGAAATGCATCCTGGAAGTGCTGAAGGAGAATCAGAACTATAATTCCGCCCGGTATTTTGAAGCGGTTGTCATGAACAGGAAACTGCTGTCCAACAATCCCAACCTGACATCGCTTCCTTACTATGATGAAAAGTACATGCGGTATTTCAGCCGCCCGGAAGAGATTGATGCGGCCTGGCTGAAGGACGGGGAAATGCCGGATTACCATTACCGGGGGGATTTTTCCCCGGTGCATATTCCTGAACTGATCGAACGGTATCTGGGAAAGTGAAGCCGGCCAATACCGGTTATATCATCCGCAAAGCCGATGATTTTTCATCGGTTTCTTTATGTTTGAAGGTGATTCGGGTAGAATAGGTAAGAACCAAGAGGAAGACTGATGCCGAAGATTCTGTTTGTAGCAACCGTTGTTAAAATCCATATAGCCGTATTTCATCTGCCGTATATCCGGATGATGAAGGAACTGGGCTGGGAAACGGCCGTGGCCGCGAAGAACGACTATGACGCCGGGGAAGAATGCGTCATTCCGTATTGTGATCACTATTATGATATCCCGTTTGCCAGAAGCCCGTTCAGCCGCGATAATATGACGGCATTAAAGCAGCTGGAAGAGATTATTGACCGGGAACAGTTTGATATCATTCACTGCAATACACCGGTCGGCGGTGTGATCGGCCGGATGGCGGCGCGGAAAGCCAGGAAGAACGGCGCGAAAGTATATTATACGGCCCACGGTTTCCATTTCTTTGACGGGGCACCATTAAAAAACTGGCTGCTGTATTACCCGGTGGAGAAGCATTTTGCCAAAGATACGGACACGCTGATCACCATCAACGAGGAAGACTATAAGCGGGCCGTGGCGTTTAAGCGCTGCGATGTCAGGCTGATCCCCGGCATCGGGATCGATACCCGGAAATTCGCGGATGTTACCGTTGACGCGAAGGCAAAAAAACAGGACCTGGGTCTTTCCTCGGATGACCTGGTCATTCTGTCGGTCGGGGAAATGACCGTCAGGAAGAATCATGAGGAAGTGATCAGGGCCCTGGCTGAACTGAAAGACGAACCTCTGTACTCCCGGATCCATTACCTGGTCTGCGGCAACGGCGCCCTGAAAGAGTATCTGGAGAAACTTGCGTCTGAACTAGGGATCAGTGACCATGTGCACCTGCTCGGCTTCCGCTATGATGTGCAGGAGATCCTGCAGGCTGCGGATCTCTTCGTATTCATGTCCAGACAGGAGGGGCTGCCGGTTGCGGTCATGGAAGCCATGGCTGCCGGACGGCCGGTCATAGCTTCGGATATCCGCGGCAATCATGACCTGATCCGGGACGGCGAAAACGGCTGGCTGATCCGGAAGGGCAGGGACAGTCTTTCAGCCCGGATCCTGCAGGTGCTTTCATCGCCGGAAGAGGCAGCCGCTGCCGGGCAGAAGGCACAGCAGGGCATGAAGGAATACGATATTGCCAATGTCATGAAGATCATGAAGGAAATCTATGGCCTTGCCCCGGAGAATGACAGATGAAAATCAGTGTAATCGTACCGGTGTACAACCTGGAAAAATATATCCGGCAGTGTCTGGAAAGTGTCCTGAACCAGACATACCGGGATCTGGAACTGATCGTGGTGGATGACGGCTCACAGGACGGATCCGTGCCTGTCTGCCGGGAAATCGCCGCCGCGGACCAGCGGGTGAGGGTGATCGAAAACAGGCATGACAACCAGGCGACGGCCCGCAACACCGGCGTCCGGCAGGCGTCCGGTGACTATATCATTTTTCTGGACGGCGATGATTTCTGGGCGGACAGCGGGGCGCTGGAACGCCTGGCTGAAAGACTTGGAAAAACCGGGGCCGAACTCCTGAACTTCTCCTATGTCAAATACTGGGAAAAGGACAACCGGCAGGAACCGTATTTTACCGCCCCTGACATGCCGGTCCTGGAAAGGCGGGAAGACCAGATGGAGTATCTGTTTGCGCATGGGCTGTACATTGCCAGTCCCTGCAACAAGATCATTGCCCGGCGTATCTTTGATGAAGGCCTGACGTTTGCGGAAGGCGTGCATTCCGAAGATGTGGCCTGGTCGGCAGAACTGCTGCTGGCTGCCCGGTCATTTGATTATGTCAATGAGAACTTCTACATGTACCGTCAGCGGGAGGGCTCTTCCCGCTACAGTTACAGTGAAAAGCACTGCACGGACAGAAAGGACAACATCATGGCCTGTCTGCGGCTGTGCGAGCAGACAGAGGGCTATCAGAAACGATTCCTGCAGATCTATACGGCCTTCCAGTTTGCGACGTTTTTCGTCTGGCAGGCCAGGGCCGAGAAAGTGCCGGTTGAGTGCATCAATGAACTGGCCGGATATAAGGGCATCATGAAATACAGCGGCACCAGCCGCAAGGTTAAACTGCTGCATGTGGCCTGCTGTGTGCTGGGCTACAGGAATCTCTGCCGGCTGATCCGCCTGGTTCTCTGACAACGCCTGCAGATTATGGATAACAAAAACAATTCTCCGAGCAGAGAATTGTTTTTTCGTTTACTGTTTTTCGGTCAGGTGAACCGCTTCCTTGAATGAATAGGTGCTGACCGGTTCAGTCTGTTCATAGGTCAGTGAACCGAACACTTTTTTTATAAGGGATACCCGGAACAGCCGGAGCAGCGGATTGAAGGCCCTGGTCAGGACAATATGCCGGCCGTTTTCCGCGGCAATCTGCCTGACAAGCTCACTGGTGCAAACATATTCACTGTCCTGCGGGAAGAAGACGCCTTCTTGGCCGAGATCGATGACTTCCTTCATGAAAGCGCAGAGATTGCCGATAAAGATCATGCTGCGGCGGTTTTCATAGTCCGGGAAGACCGGCGAGGAAAGAACAAAATTCCGCAGCGGCTGATAGTTGCCGTGGCAGCCCTTGCCGTAGACCATCGGCGGCCGCAGGATGGTAACCATGAAGTGCTCATCCCGCATGGCCCAGATGGCTTCATCGGCCTGCTGCTTGGAAGAACCGTAATGCGTGACCGGGGCTGCTTTTGTGGCTTTTGTTATCATCCCGGTTTCGACGCCGTAGACAGCCATTGTGCTCATGATGACAAAATGCCTGACCCCGGCTGCTTTGGCGGCAGCGGCGGTTTTTACGGCCAGGTCGCGGTTAACCTTGTAATACAGTTCCCGGTTCTCTGCCGTTTCCTTCTGATGCACGATGGCCGCCAGGAAGACAACCGTATCCCAGCGCCGGAACATGGACGCATCCGGGACAAGATCCCGGGCATTCAGTTCATCCAGGGTATAGTTTTCCGTGCCCAGGTACTGCTTCAGATGACTGCCGACATAACTGTCTTTGCCCACCAGCAGGATCTTCCGGGAAGCCGCCGGGTCCTGCCGCAGGGGCAGGCCATATGCGCAGAATTCCGCCGCGCTGCAGTTATGCAGGGGTCCGCTGCTGTTTACCGAGAAGTCTGTGGTCATGCCCGTTCTCCATTTCTGGCCGGATGGTAGGTGGGGACGATTCCGGCAACGATCTGCTCGATATTTCCGGCATTCTGATAGGACAGGTCCTGCAGCATTTCCAGATCATGGGCAAATACGGCATCATCAAATGATATCGGATGACCAATATAGATCAGGTCATTTCCGGTTTTCTGCATGCCTTCCTCATCCATGAGCAGTTCCTCATAGAGTTTCTCGCCGGACCGCAGGCCGGTATAGACGATCTGGATATCCTTGTCCGGTTCATATCCGGACAGGCGGATCAGGTTTCTGGCCATGTCATCAATCTTGACCGGCTTGCCCATGTCCAGGAC
>JAFOIT010000090.1 GCA_017420585.1 Solobacterium sp. | reverse complement strand
CAGGTTCGGCATGTAGATGACGGTCTTGAAGAACTGCTGCCCCTTGATGTCAAGCCGGGTGCTGGTGAAGAACAGCGCCAGCAGCATCGCGATCGTGAACTGCGGCAGGGCTCCGATGATCCACAGCCAGAGCGTATTGCCCATGAACTTGAAGATCGGCACATAACCCGATGTGTTCAGGGAGAACAGCGTCTTATAGTTCTGCAGCCCGACAAAGCGGGGCCCGATGATCGTCAGGCCGTCCCGGTAGTACTCGAAGAAGCTGTTGTATACCGTCAGCAGCTGCGGGTAGAACGTGAAGATCGTGTAGATGATGAAGAACGGTGCAATGAATATATATCCCCAGCGGGAATAGGAGATGGACTTCGTCTTCGGCAGTTTTTCTGTTTTCTGCATCGATATCCCCCTTTTCTTCCGAATTAATCAAATCAGCTTAAGAAAAAGCTGTGGCAGGTTGAACACCTGCCACAGCTATGATTCAGTTATTCAACTGTAATGCTCGGATATGTTGTACGGATGTAATCCTTGAAGTTATTGATAGCGTCTTCTCTTGTGGCAACCTGGCCGTCAAGGAATTCTGTGAAGTAAGTCTGCAGGCCTTCGTTGCAGAGCTGGTCATACTGTGTGACGTTCTGGAACTTGATGTTCTTTGCCAGTTCGGCGAAGACTGCATTCGGGTTCTGGCCGCCCAGGAATTCGGAACCGAAGTCCGGGTCTTCCGCATACTTGTTGTTGACAGCCTGGTTGTTGGAGAACTGTGCTTCATCCTTTACCAGCGCGTCGCATACTGCTTCGTCGTTGATGAATGTGTTCATGATGTCAGCGACCATTGTCGGGTTGTCAGTGCCGGTTGCAGCGAGCATCCATGTGCCGCCCCAGAACCAGGCCTGCGGGCCCTGGCAGATAGCCCAGTCACCCATGCATCCCTTTTCCGGATCCTGGGCATTGGTCATCGAGAAGTTGAAGTACCATGCCGGGCCGAAGAAGCACATGGACTTGCCGTCTGCGAACATTTCGGAAGTAGCTTCATCACCCCAGATGTTGGATGTGTATGCTGTGTAGCCGTTCTTGACGAACTCTTCGGACTGATCCATCCAGTTCAGGATGTTGGCATCGATGTTGAGCTTGCCGTCAACAACCCACGGGGAAGTCGCATTATTGGAGAAGACACGGTATGTAGCATTGGTTGTCGGGATCATTGTGTAGCCCTTTTCCTTGGCGGCAGCAGCTACGGCATTGAATGCATCCCAGTCTTTCAGGGCTTCCTGGACAGCAGCCGGATCATCTGTGCCGAGGACATCAGCAGCGATGGACCGTCTGTAGATGACAGCAGCCGGGCAGCACTGGAAGGAAACGCCCTTGACGACGCCGTTGGCATCGGAAGCGGCTTCAACCGTGTACTTATAGGTATTGGAGAAATCTGTGACGCCGATGGACTTGACATCCATGGTGGCATCGGAGTTCGTGTACTTCAGAATGTAGTCAGCTTCAGCCAGGAACAGGTCGATCTTGTCGTCAGCTGCGGCGTTTGCCTGGTTCAGCAGAGCGGCATCCAGGGCATCCTGGTAAGCACCGCCGTCAGACGGATAAGTTGTCCGCTTGATGGTGACATCACCCTTCTTCAGAGTGTACTCGTCAACTACTTCATCAGCATAATACTTGCCGAGGAAGCCCCAGAATTCTTCATTCCAGGTCCAGACATTCAGGACAGCGCCTTCAGCAGTTTCATCCGCCGGAGCCGGTGTCGGATCGGCTGGTTTCTGGCAGCCAACAAGGGTAAGTACCAGAGGCATTGCCAGCAGTCCACTTAATAGCTTTTTCATCTTTTCCCTCCCGTTATTAAGTATCTTCCGGATTGACTGATCCGGATGTTGTACACCGGATCTTTATTCTCCGGTTACGACCTTGATTGTGCTGACCGTATTTCCTTCGATCAGCCGGCCCATGACGACAGTCTGTTCCGTCATGGCTTCAGGATTCTCTATCTTTTCTATCAGTCTCCGGCAGGCTGCCCTTCCGAGCGTTTCCGTATCCTGCCGGTATGTTGTCAGGCCAATGACCCGGGCCAGGCGGATGCCGTCATAGCCCATGGCCGAGATGTCTTCCGGAACCCTCAGTCCTGCGTCCTGCAGCACTTTCATGCTGCCGAGGTAGGAGTAATCGTCCGGGAAGATGATGCAGGTCGGCCGGTTGTCCAGCGCGATCAGTTCCGCGGTCCGTTCCGCACACAGTTCCATGTCGTGGTACAGGCTCTCCGTCACCCAGGCCGGATCCGGCTCGATGCCCAGTTCCCGGCAGGCCCGGTAGAAGCCCATCATCCGTTCTTTTGTGACATCGGTCAGTTCCCCGTGCATGAACGCGATCCTGCGGTGGCCCTTGTTATAGGCGTAATGCACCAGTTCCTGCAGGCCGCGGGCATTGTCCGAAACCACCGCCGGGCAGCAGCCGCTGATGTAGTCTATCGTCACTACCGGCAGATCCGATGTGATCAGTTCCTGGATCTGCGGATCCGCGAAGTCGGCCGAGATCACCGCCACCCCGTCGAAGTTTCTGTATTCACAGTGCTTCAGGAAGGTGGATGGCCGCCCGCTGATCGTGCGGCTGATAAACGTGATGTCGTAGCCGGATTCCTCGGCGGTGTTCTTGAAGCTTTCAAGAATCTCCGAGAAGTATTCATGGGCCAGGCCGGCCGATGTGCTGTCAATGAACAGGACGCCGATGCTGTAGGTGCGGTTGGTTTTCAGAGCCCTGGCAGAGGCGTTGAGCATGTAGCCCATTTCCTCGGCCTTGCGCAGGATTCTGTCGCGGGTTGCTTTGGATATATCTTCTTTTCCATTCAGCGCTTTCGAGACCGTGGCCACTGATACGCCGCAGCTCTGCGCTATTTCCTTCATCGATATCACAGGCACCTCGCACAGAAATCTTAATCGTTTACGCAACATCAGTATATCATCTTTTCGGAAAATGCAACATATTTTTTTGGAAAACGCTTCCAAATTCACTTTTTTCTTGTTTTCTGGCCGATTTCCCTTTATTCTAAGGTCAAAGAACTACGTAATCGATTTCGTTGCGCGTTTCGCGTTTTTGACGATCAGGAGGAAATTATGAAATTCGGACACTTTGATGACCTGCACCGCGAATATGTAATTGAGAAATATGAAACACCCCTCCCCTGGATCAACTATCTGGGCAGCGACGCCTTCTTCACCCTGCTGTCCAATACGGCCGGCGGCTATTCTTTCTATAAGGATGCGAGACTGCGGCGGATCACCCGCTACCGGTACAACAACCTGCCGCTGGATCAGGACGGCTTCCATATGTATATCAAAGACGGTGACACGGTCTGGAACCCGGGCTGGCAGCCGGTGCAGACCCCGCTGGACGCGTATGAATGCCGGCATGGCCTCGGTTATTCCGTCATCACCGGGTCGAAAAACGGCGTGACGGCAAAGCAGGAATTGTTTGTGCCGAAAAACGACAATATCCTGCTGAACCGGGTAACCCTGACCGCCGGCAGTGACGCGAAGGACCTGGATCTGTTCTCCTTTGTGGAATTCTGCCTCTGGGACGCGATGGATGATTCCTCCAATTTCCAGCGGAACTACTCCACCGGCGAAGTCGAAGTGGAAGGCAGCGCCATCTACCACAAGACAGAATACCGGGAAAGAAGAAACCACTACGCGGTCTTCTATGCCAACCGGGAAGCAGATTCCTTTGATACCAGCCGGGATGCTTTCATGGGTGTGTACGGTTCACCGAAAAACCCGCAGGCGGTGCAGAACGGCCACTGCAGCAATTCCATCGCCCATGGCTGGCAGCCGGTCGGCGCCCATCATTTCCATGTTCATCTCGAACCGGGTGAAACATTCCGGGTCATCTTCGGACTGGTCTATACCGAGGTGGATGAGGAACAGAAATTCACGGCCCCCGGCATTATAAACAAAGCCCCGGCCAGGGCTGTCATGGACCGCTACATGTCCGATGAACAGTTTGACGGCGCCTTTGCCAAGCTCGGGGAGTTCTGGTCTTCCCTGCTGGCCGGCTTTGAAGTCAATACGGAAAATCCGGTCGTCAACCGGATGGTCAATATCTGGAACGCTTACCAGTGCATGGTTACCTTCAACATGTCCCGCTCCGCTTCTTACTATGAATCCGGCATCGGCCGGGGCATGGGCTTCCGCGATTCCTGCCAGGACCTGCTCGGCTTTGTCCACATGATTCCGGACCGGGCCCGGGAACGGATCCTCGATATCGCCGCCACCCAGAAGGAAGACGGCGGTGCCTATCACCAGTACCAGCCGCTGACCAAAAAAGGCAACGCGGACATCGGCGGCGGCTTCAATGACGACCCGCTGTGGCTGATTGCCTGCACGGATGCCTATATCCGGGAAACCGGGGACTGGGACATTCTCCGGGAACCGGTGCCGTTTGACAATGTCGGCGGCAGTGAACAGCCCCTGCTGGAGCATCTGCGCCGCAGCTTCCGCTATACGCTGAACAATCTCGGCCCGCACGGCCTGCCGCTGATCGGCCGGGCTGACTGGAATGACTGCCTGAACCTGAACTGCTTCTCCGCCCACCCGGGCGAATCGTTCCAGGTAACCGGGCCGTCCGAAGGACCGGTGGCCGAATCTGTGTTCATTGCCGGCATGTTCGTCAAGTACGGGCATGAATACGCCAACCTGCTGGCCCACATCGGCCTGGATGACGAAGCGGCAGAAGCACGGCAGGCGGCCGCATCGATGAGTGACACCGTGCTGCACTCGGGCTGGGACGGCGACTGGTTCCTGCGAGCCTATGATGCCTTCGGAAACAAGGTCGGTTCCGCTGAATGCGAGGAAGGAAAAATCTATATTGAACCGCAGGGCATGTGTGTCATGGCCGGCATCGGGGTGGAAACCGGTGAAGCCGAAAAGGCCCTTGTGTCGGTGCGCGACATGCTGGACACAAAGTTCGGTGTGGTGCTGCTGACACCTGCCTATACGAAATACCATCTCAACCTCGGAGAGATTTCTTCCTATCCGCCGGGATACAAGGAGAATGCCGGTATTTTCTGTCACAACAATCCATGGGTTATCTTTGCCGAGACGATCCTGGGTCATGGCAACAGGGCCTTTGAACTGTACAAAAAGACCTGCCCGGCCTTCCTGGAGGAAATCTCCGAGATCCACCGGACAGAACCATACGTCTACTGCCAGATGGTAGCCGGCAAAGACGCCCCGACCTTCGGCGAAGGAAAGAACTCCTGGCTGACCGGCACGGCGGCCTGGACCTTTACAGTCCTGACTGAAGGCATTCTCGGCATCCAGCCGGACTATGACGGCCTGCGCATTGAACCGTGCATTCCGGCTTCAGTCCGGGAATACAAGGTGAACCGGCTGTTCCGGGGCACCATGTACCACATCACCGTCAAAAACCCGGACGGTGTTGAAAAAGGCGTAAGGAAAATCCTGCTGAACGGGCAGGAACTGCCGGCCGGCCCGGTGCCGCTGTGCGCTGAAGCAGCCGCTGATGTCGAAGTCATCATGGGCTGATACGGAGAAACGAATATGAACTTTCAGATTGAGACTGCCCGCACCCGGACCGAAACAGCTGCTGACCTGGCCGCTGTCCGCTTCGCGGGACACCTGACGGAATACACAGATGCTGTCTACACAGATGCCGGCCGCGGCCATGTCTTCGCGGTCTGCGGGCTGTCACGCCCCCTGCCGGCCGCCGGCTTCCTACTGGCCCTGCCGGAGCTGCAGGGATACATTTCCAATCCCGGCCGGGACTATCTGCTCGATGCCGGCAGCGGCTGCCTTTATGCGGAAGCAGAGGAAATCAGAATGGCTCCGGAAGACGTAGCAGCAGTACAGCGCTCCCTTGGGCGGCTCATGCATGCCCCGGGTGAACTGAATGAACGGGGTGAGCTGGTGCTGGACCTGCAGGCCCCTGCGGTCGGCACCCATTACGCGGTCAACCTCCTGCTCGGCAGCCGTGAAGGTTATGATGATCCCCTGCAGTCCACACCGAAAAGCGTGCTGGACGGCTTCGGGAGAGGTTCTTTCCGGGCCCGGCAGGACAAGCAGGTGCTGGCCACCCGCTATGAACTGAATCCCGATATCAATGGAGAACCGGCCAACCGGCAGTTCTACCTGACGGAGAACGGCCGGCAGATCTTCTATTCCGCCGACGCCTTCACAAATGTCAGAAGCGCTGTCTGCCGGCATGGCGTCAATCACACCGAAATCATTTATGAAACAGAATGCGGCCTGCGCATCCGGCGGCTGATCTTCATCCTGCCGCAGCAGCCGGGGTTCCCGGACGCGGTGGAAGCGCAGCGGATCGTCATGGAAAATCTTTCCGGCCGGCCGCGGAACCTGCGGCTGACCGCCACCGGCATGTTCGGGATTACCGATCCGAACACCCTGACTACCGATATCGTCTATGCCAATGTCGTGGCCGAGAGTGAACTGTACTGCCAGGACGGCATGCCGGCCGCAATGACCGTGCATCACAAGCCAAAGGCCTGCGACAGCGAAAAACGGTTCGCCCTGCTGGCCTTTGAAGGCACCATGATGGATGAATTCTGCAGCAGTGCCGCCGCCTTCCTCGGCCGGGGATCTTATGATCATCCCGAGAACCTGGCCCGGCTGGACTGCAGCCATACCCGCCGCGGGGCAGCCTTCTTCGCCATGGCTAAGTCCTTTGCGCTGAACGATACCCCGGTTACGATTGATGTCTATGCCGGCATGTCCTCCGCCCCGGAAGATGTGCGGCCGCTGTTCGATCAGCAGCTGGCGGCCCTGTGTGCCTTTGCCCGGCAGCCGGAAAAACTGACAGAAGTGTTTGACCGTATGCTGGCGGAACAGCAGGCATACCGTTCGTTCCTGCAGGTCCATACCGGTGATCCGCAGACCGATGCCTATCTCTCCCGCAACCTGCCCTTCCAGGTCCTGTACCAGACGTACGTATCCCGTTCGTTTGCCTGGACCCAGAAAGCGTACCGGGAAACCGGTTTCCGGGAGATCCAGGATCTCTACGCTTCCATGTACTATTTCCATGCCCAGGGCAAGGACGCCCTGATCCGGGAACTGCTTTCGGCCTGGATCGTCAACGTCTTCCCGATGGGCTATGCCTATCACAACTTCACCACCCGCGGCAAGGAACCGGGCATGTGCTCGGATGACCAGCTGTGGCTGGTGCAGGCGGTATACCGCTATGTCACCCTGACCGGTGACACGGAATTCCTGCAGCAGGAATTCCCGATGGCCGGTTCCGCCAAGACCAGGTCCCTGCTGGGAACCCTGAAGGCCATCATCCTCTATTCCGGCCGGATTTCCGTCGGCAGGCACCGGCTGCCGCTGCTGGACACCGCTGACTGGAACGATACCCTGCGGCTCGACCGGCGTGTCATGAACGGGCCGGAAAAGGAACAGCAGTACCGCCGGCAGATCGAACAGCAGCACCAGCCGTACGGCGCCGCGCTGCAGAATACCCAGAGTGAAAGCGTCATGAACGGCTTTCTGCTGGTCAGGGCAGCTGAAGAGACAGCCCGGCTGGCAGAACTGGCACATGATCAGGCCCTGGCTGAGCTGGCTGAAGATATCTGCACGGAAACCCGTGAAAACCTGCGGCAGCACGCCTGGAAAGACACCTGGTATGCCCGCTGCCTGATCAATGATGACCGCTCCTTCCGTTATCTCGGCGCCCCGGGTGACGGGCTCTCGGCCGATCCGGAAACCGACGGCACATTCTATCTGAACTCCTACAGCTGGGCATTGCTGAGCGGCTGTGCCGATGATGAACAGATCAGGGCCATGCTGGATCATGTGGAAACTTCCCTGAAAACCCCGGCCGGTCTGAAACTGTGCACGGCGGTTGACTACGACCAGCTCGGGGTCGTCACCGGGACATCGTTCTACTTCCCCGGTGACCGGGAAAACGGCGGTGTCTTCAAGCATGCGGCGATGATGGCGGTAACGGCTTCCCTGCAGGCCGCCAGAACAGCTGCCGATCCGGAACTGGCTGCCAGGCTGCGTGACCTTGCCTTCTTCATGATCGACAAGACCCTGCCCTGCCGGACCATGGAAGATCCCTTTGTCCTCAAGGGGAACCCGCGGTTCTGCACGCAGTACAACAACTCGATCACCGGTGAAAACATCGGCCCGATCCTGTCCGGCACCGCTTCCTGGCTGACCCTGGCCCTGTACGAGATCTGCGGCCTTGAGTTTCATGAAGGCCGGCTGCGGATCCGCCCGGTTCTGAACGCGCCGCGGTTTGCCTATGACCTGCAGATCGGCGGCACAACCCTGCATGTCGAGATCGACGGCACCGCTTCCTTCCGGGCCCGGCCGGAAAGCACATATATGCTTGACGGGAAACCGGCAGAGGATGAATTCCTGTTCCCGGCTGACCAAAGTGAACATTTCCTCAGAGTCATGCTCTGATCATTCTTTCCTCTTACACAGAAGCCCCTGTTCAATTCAGGGGCTTTTGTGTTTCACTGGCAGCATCATTTCCGTCTGAAAATACTATAATAAAAGAACTGAGAGGAGAACCACGGCGCTATGATTACAGACCGGATTGATAAAGACATACTGGAACTTGCGGCACAGTCCGACCGGGAATTGGAGGAAATCTATCACAGCATCGACAGGATCAGCCTGATCAATTCCGACCGGATTCTGTCGGCTTTCATGGAGAATAACGTTTCCTATTCGGACTTCGCGGACATTAACGGCTACGGCAATTACGATGCCGGACGGGACAAGCTGGAGAAGATCTTCGCGGCGGTTCTGGGCTGTGAAGATGCCCTGGTCAGGCCGCAGATCATGAGCGGCACCAACGCCCTCTGGCTGGCTTTCTCCGCCCTGCTCCGGCACGGTGACACCATGATCTCCCTGACCGGCACGCCGTACGATTCCCTGCAGGAGATGATCGGCCTGTACGGGGAATCCAGCCAGTCACTGAAAAAAGCCGGGGTCAGATATGAACAGATTGATCTGGTCAACAACGAATTCGATGAGGAAGCCATTGTCGGCCGCCTGCGGAAAAATGATGTCAAGCTGGTGGAAATCCAGCGCTCCCGCGGCTACTCCGCACGGAAGTCCCTGACTATTTCCCAGATCAGCCGTCTGGTCAGCCGGATCCGGGAAGTCAACACAGAGGTCATCATCATGGTGGACAACTGCTATGGTGAACTGGTGGAAGACCGTGAACCCGGACATGCCGGGGCAGACCTGGTTGTCGGCTCCCTGATGAAAAACCTGGGCGGCGGTGTCGCCCCGACAGGCGGTTATATTGCCGGCCGGGCTGACCTGATCGCCATGGCGGCCGACCGCCTGACCGCCCCGGGCCTCGGCAAGGAACAGGGCGCGAACTTCAACCTGAACAACGCTTTCTTCAAAGGCCTCTTCCTGGCCCCGCGGGCTGTATCAGCCGCTTTGAAGACCGCTGTCTTTACGGCCTATATGATGGAAAAACTGGGCTACCGCAATGTTTCCCCGCGCTATGACGAATTCCGCACCGACATCATCCAGACGGTCGAACTGGGGGACAAGGACAGCCTGGTCCGCTTTACCCAGGGCCTGCAGGAATCGTCACCGATCGACTCCTTTGTCCGGATCATGCCGGCCCCGATGCCCGGTTACCCGTTTGACGAAGTCATGGCCTGCGGGGCCTTTACCCAGGGCAGCACGATTGAACTGAGTGCCGACGCGCCGGTCATCCCGCCCTATACGCTGTACATGCAGGGCGGCCTTTCCCTGGAATACGGGAAACTCTCCGTCATGCTGGCCCTGACAAAGGCAAAGAAAAAGGAAGCTTAGCAGCTTCCCATCTGTCCGCCGTCGATGCGGATAACACTGTTGTTGATATACGCGGCTTCCTCACTGACCAGGAACCGTACCAGCCGGGCAACCTCTTCAGGCTGCCCGTATCTTTTCAGCAGGATCTTTTCCGTCTCCTGTTTCAGGAATTCCTCGTCATAGCCTGCCAGTTCCTTTTCCGTTCCGATAAAGCCGGGGGCCACCGCGTTCACCGTGACATACGGGGCAAACTGCACCGCCAGGTTATGGGTCAGGGAAATCAGGGCCGCCTTGGACGCATCGTAGTCCAGGCACATCGGATAGTAGGTATTGATGCCGTTGGTGGAAGATATGTTGATGATCTTTCCGTATTCATGTTCCATCATGGAGCGGTAGACCCGGCGGGCACAGTTGAAGGCCCCGACCACATTGACGTCCAGGACCCGCCGGAAGGTTTCCGCATCCTTGCGGGAAAACAGGTCCGGCATGTCCACTGCCGCGTTGTTGATCAGCACGGACACCGGACCGAGTTCCTTTTCAACCGCGGTGAACATCCGGTCGGTTTCTGCTTCACTGGCCACATCCGCCTGCACAACCATGGCCCGCACGCCATAGGCAGAAGTCAGTTCCTGCTGCAGCCGGCGGGCTTTTTCTTCTGCCTGATGATAATGAATGACAATATCATCACCGTTTTTTGCCAGCTCCCGGGCTATGGCACTGCCGATCCCCCCGCTGGCCCCTGTTATCAGTACTGTTCTTTTCATCGATCAGAAAAAAGAGCTTTTTAAGCTCTTCCTGCGTACTTGCCGTCGCTGGTTGTGACAGAGATTGTCTCACCCTGGTCGATGAACTGCGGCACCCGCAGCGTCAGGCCGGTTTCGGTTACGGCAACCTTTGTCTGGGTGGACGGGGCACCCTTGATGACCGGGGTGGTCTCGGCAATCGTCAGCTGGACGCTGGCCGGCAGCCCGATATCGAGGATGTTGCCCTCAAACATCATCAGCACGACTTCCAGACCGTCGGTAATATAGTACTTCTTGTCCTCGATCTGCTTTTCAGCCACTTCATATGTCTCATATGTTTCGACATCCATGAAGTAGTATGTACCGTCAGCGGAATATGAGAATGTCGCTGTGATTCTCTCGATATTGGCCGCTTCGAATTTTGTTGACGCGTTAAAGTTTCTTTCCTGCGTGGAACCGGTCTTCAGATTCTTCATCTTGGTCTGCAGAATCGCAGCGCCCTTGCCCGGTTTTACATGCATGAAATCCAGAACAACCCATGGATCACCGTCCACGATCAGTGTCAGTCCGGTTTTAAAATCTCCTGCTTCAATTGCCATAGTACACCTGCTTTCGTTTTAACATGTTTATTTTACTAACTTTGGCCGTCATTATCAATGCGTGTTTAGAAGAGCGACAATTCTTCTTCCTTGTGCGTTTTGATATAGCGGCTCCACTTGATATAACCGTAGGTCGTATTTGTGAAATAGCCCAGTTTCAGCACCAGCAGGACATACTGCCCGGCCAGGATATTCATGACTGCTTCCAGAATTGCGCAGATATACCAGGCAATCCACTGTTCCCGCATGCGGAAGAAGATGAACAGGCCGTTGGCGATGCCGACCGCCGAAGCACAGGCATCCAGGTAGATGATCAGGATTTCCAGGTCACGGTTGCCGCCGAAGAAGTCCGTCTGGATATTCAGCCCGCTCAGCAGCCAGCCGACCACGACTGTCCAGACACCGATTGCCAGGATCACCAGCACTTCCTGATAACCCTTCAGCCTTCTGACCCGGGTCAGTTCGTCTTCCTCATCATCTTTGTGCTTCGACCAGTTGATGTAGCTGATGATGTCGATCGGCAGCCAGAACAGCAGCGTCACAATCATCGTGGCAAATCGGTACATCAGCACCAGGCACATCACAATCTCGGTGATTTCAACCGCCACCGACACCAGGAAGTTGTACCGCGACTGCTTCGAGATCAGCAGTTCGCACAGGATATTCAGGAAGGTGTCCAGCAGATACAGCAGCATGATCACGATGCCGTTGACCCCGTTGGCACTCTCTTCCGGGAAGAAGACCGACACCACCGTTGCCAGGGTCATGATGGACATGAACCAGCATTTCTCATAGGTCGTAAAGAACTGTGAGAACAGCAGGACCACGCCCAGGGAGACGGTCAGGATCAGCAGCGCATTGCCGAGGTTGAACACCGGCATGAGCGCCTCCGCTGTCACATGCCTGTATGTGGTCCGGATTTCCTCCGGCGCCGGGTTTTCATGATCGAACAGCAGTTCCGCGCCGCTGCCGGCCGAATAGGCATACGCCGTGATTGTATCGGCTTCCAGCTGCTCATATTGTTCATACGGATAGGTCACCGTCAGTTTCCTGTCACCGCTGACATAGATGACATCACAGACCGTGCTGTCCTCATCATAGTCTTCCGCGTCCCGGTCCCGTGCCATTTCCAATGTGCCGGTATACGTCAGCTCTCCGGGATCACGGTTCAGCTGCGCGCTGCCGAAGATATATGACCCGGCCGCAACCACCAGGAAGAGAATCAGAAAGACCAGTTCCGCAGTTCTGATTTTCCGGTTCGGTTCCAAATACTTTTTTATTGTTTCAATCATTTCTGTTGTCCATCCGTTTTCTTCTGCTGTTAAATCCGTTCTGCTGTTAAAAAATAACATGCCTGCTGAAACTGCAGACAGAATTCAGTTTACAGCGCATTGCCCTTCCGTTCAATCAGGCAGGCATACAGGGCCCGAGGCAATTTCCTGAACAATTATACTACAGTTGACCGATACATGTTTTTATGCATGAATGTAGAAAAGCGTGAGGCACAAATGAAAACAGATTTGAACGAAATCCTGCGGCAGAACCGCATCATGATCATCGACGGCTCCATGTCAACCGCCCTGGAAGCCCTTGGGGCTGATCTGAACAATACCCTGTGGACTGCATCCGTTCTGAAGGACCAGCCGGACCTGGTCCGCCGGGTTCATTATGATTACTTCCGGGCCGGCGCCGACTGCGGCATTACCTGCAGCTACCAGGCAACCATTCCGGGCCTGATGGCTGCCGGGTGCACCGAAACGGAAGCCGAGGAACTGATCAGCCGCTCCGTCACCCTGTTCCTGGAAGCGCGGGAACAGTGGTGGAACGATGAAGGCCGGGCAGCCGGGCGCATGTATCCCCTCTGTCTGGGGGCTGTCGGTCCTTACGGGGCATATCTCGCCGACGGTTCGGAGTATACCGGCAATTACTCCATGGACCCGGCATTCCTCAGGGATTTCCATTACCGGCGGATGCAGCTGCTGCATGAAGCCGGGGCGGATATCCTGCTGCTGGAGACCCAGCCGGCTTTGCCGGAGGTGCTTGTCGAAGCCGATATTGCCGAGCAGCTCGGCGCCGATTACTGGATCAGTTTTACCTGCCGTGACCGTTCACATACCTGTCATGGCGAGGACATCCGTCACTGTGCCGAGGTGCTTTCCAGAGATCATCCGCATCTGCGCATGCTCGGCATCAACTGCACAAAACCGGAATACATCGCATCCCTGATCCGGCAGCTGCGCAGCGGGACGGGTCTGCCGGTTGCCGTCTATCCCAACAGCGGCGAAGTCTATGATCCCAATACCAAGACATGGAGCAGCAGCGGCGGGGTGGATTTTGAAGCATATGCCCTGGCCTATATGGCTGCCGGGGCGGACGCTGTCGGGGGCTGCTGCACCACGACCGGCAAACACATCCGGCAGGTAGTATCTGCCCGCAGCAGATTCCTGGGCAATGACCCGCAGGAAAACGGATAAAATAAAGTTATGAAGAAAACAATGCTGAAAATCAGCGGCCTGCTGGCGGCAGCTGTCCTGCTGACTGCCTGTACGGTCACGCCGGCTTCGCAGAATCACTCCACGTATACCCATATCTCACCGGATAAAGCAGCTGAAATGATGCAGCAGGACAACGGCAGCGTTATCGTGGATGTGCGGACCCATGAGGAATTCGCCGAAGGCCATATTCCCGGTGCTGTCTGTATTCCCAATGAAACCATTACAGACACCATGCCGGAAGAACTGCCGGACAAGGAGCAGATCATCCTCATCTACTGCCGGACCGGTGTCCGGGCAAAGGCGGCAGCGGAAAGACTGGCCGGACTGGGTTATGAACATGTCTATGAATTCGGCGGCATCGTCGATTGGAAAGGAGAAATCGTGAAGGAAACCGTTAACAATATCCCGGAGGAGTGCCAGCTCGCTTTCCGGATTAATGACCAGCTGCTGTATGCCGTATTCGCGGAGAACGCTGCGGCCGAAGCGCTGATCAATAAGCTTACCGAAAGCAGTATTGAGATCACCATGTCCGATTACGGCGGTTTTGAAAAGGTCGGCCCCCTGCCCTGGGACCTGCCGCGCAGCGATGAACGAATCACAACCGTACCGGGTGACGTTATCCTGTATCAGGGCAGCCAGCTCAGTATCTACTATGGCGAAAACACCTGGAACTTCACCCGCATCGGCAGGATCATCGGGGTTTCCCCGGAAGAACTCAGGGAGATCCTGGGAGACGGCGACATCATTGCCGAAGTGATGATTGAACCGCTGGATTACTGAGTTTCGGCATTAATTTCCAGAAAAACAAAGGAAGCCTGTGTCCGGCGGCAATAAACCGCAGAACGGCTTCCTTTTTCCGTTTGTCCTCACGGCTGCGGATGATGATAAGATATTTTCTATACAGGGCTGATCACCGCTGTATGCGGTCAGCGCAGGAGGTGGAACCATGAGCGTAGATGTGAATAAACCGGTTGAAAACCCGAAACTGAAAGAACTCCTGAACGCGTTCCGCGATCAGGACGCAGCAGAACGTAATGCCGCAGCCGAGGCGGTCGCGGAAGAGCTGGCAATGAATGCCCACCTGCTTGCCGTCATACATATGGATGAAAATGCTGTTGAACATCATGATAATGGCACAGCCGTGTTCAAACAGAATTCCACGATATCATTCGAGATGATTGCCGGTGCGGACGGAACACATTATCTGCCGGTCTACACAGACTGGGCTGAGCTGCGGAAAAATGAAAAATACAGGGACATCCATGTCGATACACTGATCGTATCTTTTGATGACATCGCCGCTGTCACAGCGGGAAAAGCCGGAACGGTCATCAACCCGTTCAGTGATAATTTTGTCATTACGCCGCAGAACGTGGTTCACATCAAACAGCACAAGGACTATCTCAAAAAGGGTTTTACGGAAAACAGAGTTGAACAGGAAACCCGCGTCCAGATCGGTGATCCTGCCGATTATCCGGCCGAGATGGCCGAAGCGATCCGGCAATACGCAAAAACAAACAAGGCCATCAACGCCATCTGGCTGAAACTGATGATCAATAAAGATGAAAAAAGCTACCTGCTGATTGTGGACTTTACCGGGGACCGGGATACCGTGTTCTCAGCAATCGCGCGGGCAGGATCACCGCATATCCACAACGGCATCCCCATCGATATGGTTCCGTTCACGGATTCATTCGGCAAAAGCGCCGCCACAGGAACACCTTTCTATAAACGAAGAAAAGGACTGTTCGGATGGTGAATGCATCATCTGTGCATCCGGGCCGGCCGGAAACAGTCCCCTGTCATCTACACATTTCTTAGCTGCGCAGGCCCGGATTCACTCCGGGCTTTCTACGTCTTTGCCCGTGTAAAGATATCGCAGATGGAAACCGGCTGACGGATCTTTCAAGTCCGAATATGCAATACTCACACCATAGGCTTCCGATACATCCAGAGCTTTATCACCGAAGCCATAGACATAGTGATAATGGGGATGCGCATCTTCAACCAGTCGCGGCTTCCTGTCCCTGACCCACGCCGCATCCTGCATGAAGTAAGCTCTTTCCTCTATGCGCCTGATGGTGCTTTCACCGGGCATTTCCTTGACGGTTTTCTTTTTTCCCTTTCCTTTGATCAGGCGGTCGGACCATACGCCGTCTTTCAGCGTTGCGATATATGTCTCCTTGACAGACTGGTCCCGCATGATCACAAACCAGTATGTATTGTCCTTGCCGCCGATGACCCAGTCAACTTCATCACGGAAAGCCTGATAGAATTCGAATCCTTTTTCTTTTTCCACAAGTTCTGGAAACCGATAACCTGCCATTATCCTGTACCTCCTTACTGCCTTCAGCGTATTCTTTCAATAATCATTTCCGCCGAGCCTTCTTCAAGCGAATTATACTCATCATAATGGATATGATCACCCGGCACACCATCAGCGAGCGCCGTGAGCTGCCTTGCCAGTGAAAGCAGTCCTTCCCGGTTTGCCGATATCACAATTTCCTTGCTGTTTACAGCAGTCTTGATTTCAAAACCATCAACCCATTCAATTTTCATGATCATTCTCCCCGCAAATCCCGATTTGCCGTTATCCAGGCAATTGAGACTCACCACAGTTCACTCTTTCTTCTTTTCTCTTTCCCTGCGTTTCCGGCGCCGCTGTTCACGGTTATTCTCCTGTGAAGCAAGTACTTCCACAACCGCATCTGTCATGTCATCACCCCACACCCTTCCGGCTGTCCGGGTCTTTGCCCACGGACAAATCGTCTGATAGTCCGAATCCAGCACAACCGTATACGGCGGCCCGCAGCGGTCATCAACCGCCTTGAACAGGAGCCGGCCTTCTCCGATCAGCAGTTCAGGCCATTCCACATCGGGATCATCTACATGATCATAGATTTCTTTTGTGATCTCATAAAGATCCTGATTCCCCATGGATCCGGTCTGTGCCGTGTACAGGCCGGACTCAGGATCATAGCAGCATTTCCAGCCGCTTCCCTCTTTAAACTCCAATGACATACGATTCTCCTTTAAAAAAGCATGATTCCTGAATGCTTAACGCCCGGCGCTGCTGTGCATCGTGATGATTCAGCATCTTCCCGCTCTTATTTTTTCTCTATGAAGATCTGTTTCCCCGGCGCATCAGGTTCAAACCGGTCGGATGCGGTCCGGACGATTGCCGTGCCGCAGAGCGCACTGATGAATTCGCTCAGGGCAGGCTCATAGAACAAAACGGAATTGACAGTCCGGGGTTCCCCGGAAGATGTCCGTTGACATACCAGTCGAAAGCCGTACCGTTTTTTCCGTTCACGTAAAAGACTGCACCGTCTTTTCATGATCAGCCGTCTTTACACCAGGCAATTCCTTCTGCAGAACCTCACGCATAAAGCACTCTGTCTGTTCGAGCATTCTGTTCATATACACCTGCCTACTTTTTATTCTGGACAATGAACGACGCGATAAACAGATATATCATTACAGCCGCATATACGGCATAGCATATGCGCCACAGCCTTGCCCCGAAGACAAAATCCCCGATATAGATCACATGACCCAGGGCAGGATTTGACAGCGCAGCCGCCACAAATATGACCGCGATCACAAACATGATCAAACTGATGATTCTGAGTTTTCTTTTCATAGACGCACTTTATTCTGATGGAATCTGTTCCTTTCTCCCGCGGACAATCATTGTCACTGAAACATTTGTGTCCCACTGCCTGATCCCCTCACGGT
>JAFOIT010000011.1 GCA_017420585.1 Solobacterium sp. | reverse complement strand
GTGTACTACATCCTCGGCTCGGTCTTCATGATCACCGGCATCCGGTTCTTCATCGTTAAGGAACCGGTCTCCGGGATGATCTTTCTGGCCTTGAGTTCGGTGATCTCCCTGTTCGGCAGGATCTGCGAATCCGCCCTGAAGGACATCTGAAAGCAGCTCCGGCTGCTTTTTTACCGGCCGCAGTCTTCCGGATCAGCCCCCTGGTAATAGATGTCGGAGATGATAGGTTGACCGTCTTCGCTGAGCAGCGGGGTCAGTCCGCCGGCGTAACCGCTGGCATGAAACAGATAGTTCACGCCGGTTTCCTTATCAACCCAGATTTCCATAACGGTCATGGTTCCCTGCGAATAAATCTTCTCAAATCTTTTGTCATCAAACATATTGTCAGCCTCCTCATAAATCACAGCCGTATCCATTATACAAGAAAACAGGACCGTTACAGTCCTGTCTGCTGTCCATGGTGGAGCTGATGGGATTCGAACCCACGACCCCCTGATTGCGAACCAGGTGCTCTCCCAGCTGAGCTACAACCCCGTCAGATGCGCATAGATATTTTAGCACATCAGATATGGTTATTCACACAAAAATTTCAGCTCGGCCCGGCCGTCTTCATAGGTCAGGTCCAGCAGGGCTCCGCAGATCATGGTCAGGCATGGCTTGGTGTGGCCGATATCCGCCTCATAGAAGACAGGAATATCACTGAACACGCGGCTGACGGCTTCCTCATAGGTCATGCCGGTATCAGAGGACGGGAAGCAGTGCCGGCCGATGATGATGCCGTTGGCGTGTTCGAACCAGCCGGCGTACTTCATCTGCAGCAGGGTGCGGTAGAAACTCTCGGCGGACAGGGCGTAGTTGTCAAAGAACCAGATCAGTCCGTCCCGGCGGTAGCGCCTGATAAAGGAAGTGACTGCGTCATACGGGGTGCCGATCAGGTCCTTGAGCACATCGATGCAGCCGCCCACACAGCGGCCGCTGATCCCGGCTGACAGCACATTGCTCTGCCAGCGGGCGGGCTTTCCCAGTTCCAGGGGGACATCGGCATACGGTGCGTGGCTGTCGATATGGCTGAAACTCTTCTGCACCACCGCTTCGCCGCCAAGGATGCGCAGGCTGTCCCTGACGAAACGGAAGCGTGAACTGACATCAAAGCTGCCGGCGTTCATGCCGTAAATCGTGGCGATGTCATATTTCATCGTCAGCGGGAACAGCAGACCGGTCGGATCAGAAGCACCCCACACCCATTTCGGATGCTGCGCAAACAGGTCCCAGTCACACCAGGGCAGGATTTCATAAAGGAAGTCACCGCCGGTCGCGGCCATGATGGTGTTCACGGAATCATCAGCGAACAGTTCAGCCAGTTCATCGGCCCGCTGTTCTGCCTCGGCGCTGCGGATGCCGTCCACCCGCACGCTGGCTGTCTCCTTGACGCGGTAACCGGCTTTCTTCAGGTTTTTAACGGCCAGATCGAACTCTTCCGGTTTGTGTCCGACCCCGGCACTGGGGGCACAGATGCCCAGAACATCACCTTTTTTCGGAAATGACGGATAGATCATAATTGTTCCTCCCTCAGAAAAATCATAACATGAAGATTCCCGGGAAACGGATTGGAAATCATATATGCTATAATAACCGTGCTTTGAAAAATAACCGGAAAGCAAAACTGTTCCGGGCTGGAGGCATATGACAGAAACGCTTGGCTTCGGCAGTCTGTTTCTTGAAGGACTGCTGGGATTCTTCTCACCGTGTGTGCTGCCGCTGATTCCGCTGCTGTTCGGGTATCTGACTTCGGGCATGCAGGAGGCTTCGGCCAGCCAGCGCCGTATCCGTACACTCCTGCGGACATTGTTCTTTGTCCTGGGAATCTGTTCGGTCTTTTTCCTGATGGCCCTGGGTTCCTATGCCTTCGGTATGTTCATCCAGAACCACGCGCGGCTTTTCCAGATGTTCGGCGGGATGTTCCTGATCCTGTTCGGCCTGCACGCGGCCGGGCTGATCCAGATTCCTGCCCTGGAGAAAGAACACCGGATTGAGCGGATGCAGAACGGTCCGATGAACCTGCTGCAGGCTTTCCTGATGGGTTTCTTCTTCAGCTTTGCCTGGACCCCGTGCAACGGCCCGCTTCTGGCCTCGGCCATTGTCATGGCTTCCACGGCCGCCAGCCGGATGACGGGCATGCTGTACATTGCGTCGTTCTGTGCCGGTTTCATCCTGATGTTCCTGCTGATCGGCCTGTTTACCGAAGAAGCGCTGGCGTTCCTCGGCCGGCACCGGGATGTGGTCAGATATACCCAGAAGCTCGGCGGGGCCCTGATCATCTGCATGGGGTCATATATGCTGTGGCAGACAGCCCGGGAGATCAATCAGATTGAGCAGGCTGTAACCACCGCGTCCGCCGGTGCACAGGCCCAGCAGGGCAGCACTTCGGGTATTCCGGCAGAAGGAACAGATCTTGAAAAGTACGGCTTTACCCTGCCGGATAAGGACAACAATCCTGTCAACATCCGGGATTATTCGGGCAAGACCATTGTGGTCACATTCTTCGGGACCTGGTGCCATTACTGCAACGAGCTCCTGCCGGACCTGGAAACCGTAAACAATACCCGGGATGATGTGCAGGTTGTCCTGGTTGCGACACCGAACCTCGGTTCGGAAGGGAACGTGGAGTACATAGAGAAATACATGGCTGACAAGGGCTATGACATGCAGATTGTCTATGACAACACTTATGAACTGACCCAGTTCTACGGTGTCAGCGGCTATCCGACGACGTTTATCTATCAGCCGGATGAAACCATGTTCGGATATGTGCCGGGATACATAACCGGGGAAACGCTGAACGAATATCTTGACCGCGCAGCGAAAAACGAGCGGCAGGTGGAGTAAAACGCAAAACGGTCCATGGACCGTTTTCATTTTTCCCGCCGGAAGCTGTTTTTACATGCATAGTTATATGTTTAATATATAATAAAGAAGTTATATGGTATTCAGAGTATTTCAGATGTTCAGGCAGACGGTATGGTCTGCCGTGCTGTGTTTACGGAAGCACCGTGAAACATCTCACAATGCCGCGGAACCACACAGAGAGGAACGGCTATGAGTGTGCAGAGAAAGATGATCCGGACGTATCTGGATCAGGCTGAGTGGGGGACTGAGGAGTTCCTTGCCCAGGAAGAAAAGAAAAGCAGGAAAGAGCGCAGAAAACTTCCGGAGGGCTGCCGCAGCAGCGTACTTTACGGCGATATCATGAGAATTGCCTGGCCGTCCCTGCTGGAACAACTGCTGACCAGCCTTGTCGGCATGGCGGACATGATCATGGTCGGCTCCATGGTCAACGGGGATGACGCGATCTCGGCCGTCAGCCTGGCCAACCAGCCGAAGTTCATTTTTGTTTCGCTGATGATTGCCCTCAATGTCGGCGTTACCGCAGCGGTTGCCAGAGACCGCGGGGCCCAGCGCCATGACAATGCCAACCGGATGCTCCGGCAGGGCCTGTTCATGTCATTTCTGGTCTGTGTGTTCGCTTCAATCATGGGCTTTACCTTTTCCCGGCCGCTGATCAGGTTCATGGCAACCGGGGCGCTCAGTGAAGAGATCGTGGATATGGGGACAACGTATCTGCAGATCCAGATGGCCGGTTTCATGACCATGGGTATCACTGCAACTCTGACCGCAGCCCTGCGCGGGGTCGGCAACTCACGTTCGCCGATGATCTACAACATTACGGCCAATCTGGTCAATATTGTCGGCAACTATCTGCTGATCAACGGCCATTTCGGTTTTCCGGCCATGGGTGTGGCCGGGGCTTCGCTCGCAACTGTGATCGGTCAGGGTGTCGGCCTGCTCATTGCCCTGCGGGTTGTCGGTTCCGGCAATCATTATTTCCATGTGACCCTGCCGTCATTCATAAACGATTTCCGGCCTGATACAACTGCCATCAGCCGGATTGTCAAAGTCGGTATTCCTTCGCTGATCGAACAGGCCATCATGCGGGTCGGCATTATCCTGTTCTCCAGACAGGTCGCTTCGCTTGGCCAGCCGTATTTCGCGACCCACCAGATCTGCATGAATGTACAGTCACTGTCCTTTATGCTGGGCATGGGCCTGGCGGTCAGTTCGACCACGCTGGTCGGACAGAGCCTGGGCAAGAAACGTCCGGATATGGCTGAACACTATTCCCGCCGCACTATGCGGGTCGGTCTGGCCATGTCGGTTGCCATGGGACTGTTCTTCGGCTTCTTCGGCAAATATGTTGTCGGTCTTTACAGCGATACCCCGGCGGTGATTGCAGCTTCCATCCCGGTTATGGCTATTGTCGGTTTCCTGCAGCCGGCCCAGATCCCGCAGTTTATCCTGTCCGGCAGTCTGCGCGGGGCCGGGGCCACGAAAGCCACCGCCGTCATTACCCTGGTCGGCGTGCTGCTGATGCGTCCGGTTGTGGCCCATATTGCGATCAATATCCTGCAGTGGGGCCTGATCGGTGCCTGGATTGCCATTGCCTTCGACCAGGTATCCCGTTCGGCCCTGGTAATTGCCATCTACAACGCCGGCAAATGGAAAAAAATCCAGGTTTAGCACCCGGATTTTCCGTTCAGCAAGTGTGCCATATTATCGGCTATGGCGTTGATGACCGTGTGATAGCGGTCATTTTTTTCTTCCGTCATGGCCATGGTCAGGGTCGGGAACCCGATCCCGCTGACAATCGGCATCTGGCAGGTGGAGAAGTAGCGGTAGATGCCCATCAGGGCTGTTTCAGCCCCCATGGTATTGCATACGGTTATGGCGCCGGCCGGTTTGCCCCTGAAGAGCTGGTTCTTGACCGTGCGGGAATAGAAGATCCGGTCAAACGCGTTGCACAGGGCACCGTTGGGACCGCCGAAATAAACCGGGGCACAGACGATGATCCCGTCAGCCGCGAGCATCTTTTCCGCCAGTTCGTTGACACAGTCGCTTTCCTGTACACAGCGGTCAATCTCCAGGCAGCGGTAGCACGAAAGACAGCCGCGGATATCACCCTGGCCCAGCCAGAAGAGTTCACTTTCGATCTGGTGTGTGCGCAGCCGGGCGGCCAGGTCTTCGGCGGCACAGGCACAGTGCCCGCCCTGGTTCGGACTGGAATTGATCAGCAGTACTTTCATATTGTTTGTCCTCCGGCTTTACTATACGGCATCCCGGAAATCTGCACAAATGCCGGGTTGCTTGTTACTAAATTATATATGTTAATATTACCTTATAAGATATTAATGGAGGTGGAGCGAATGCTGTCCTTCGCGGTCATAACAGCTACCGGGCTGCTGTTCCTGCTGGTTCTCATCTCGCTGGGATTCCAGCCGAAACTGACGGTTAAATTCAACGGGATGATGATCTTCCTGACGGCCCTTGCCGGGGCATGTATCTACGGATACGGGTATTCGGTTATTTTCAGCAGTTTCCCGCAGGCGATCATGCGGTCGCTGTTTTCGGTTTTCTGCATGTTCCTGGGAAGAAACGAAATCAGCGCGGTCAGTGCCGCCCCGGCCCTGCAGGCCCCGGGCATCCAGGTGGTCATTTACTTTGTCCACATGATGGCCCTGTACTGCACAGCCAGCGCGGTGCTGGCTTCCATCGGCACAAGGCTGCTGCGGGTGATGAACCTGGCCCTGATCCGCCGGAATGAACTGCACCTGATCTACGGTGCCAGTGAGGAGTCGATCCGGCTGGCGGAGGAACTGCAGCAGGAGCACACGGTCATTTTTGTGGACCGCGGCCCGGGCAGTATGTTCGACGACCGCATCCTGCGGATGGGAAGCATCCTGTTCACGGATGATTCAGCCTGCCGTCCCAGGCCATCCTTTCTGAAAAAAGCCGGCATCACCAACAGCCGGAAAGGTATAGTTGTTTACTGTCTGGATAATTCCGCGGCTGCGAATATCCGCTTTGCGGCAGACCTGGCAAAGGCCATGCAGGAAGCCGGCATCTCTCCTGACAAAACCCGGATTACCGTAATCGCGGACGGGGAAGACGAAGGACATGTGAGACAGGCCGGCGGGGAGCAGTATGGCTACGGGTCAGTGTTTTCGTTCAACCGGGCTGAACTGGTCAGCCGGCTGATGATCAGGCAGTATCCTCCCTGTGACACAATGACATTTGATGAGAAAGGGCGGGCCCTGGAGAACTTTGAAGCTGTTGTCATCGGCTTCGGCAATCTCGGCCAGGCAGCCCTGCGGGCCCTGATCATGAACGGACAGTTCTGCGGCAGCCGCTTCCATGCGGTCGTGACAGCCGACTCGTTCAGCCGGCAGTCAGGCAGTTTCATGTACCGGTACCCGGCTGTCCGGGACAACTGCAATGTGGAATTCCGCGAGGATAATGCCCGCAGCATCGAATTCTATGAATATCTGTTCTCCATCCGGGAAACACTGAACTATGTAGCGATCTGTACCGGCAATGAGAAGGAAAACGCGGAGATCGCAGCCGAACTGACCGGGTTCCTCAGGAACGCCGGATCCAAGGCCGTCATCATACAGTGCACCAACGAAGGGATCAGCCGGCTTTCCGGTTCGACCGGCCTGACAGAGACTGTCAAGCTGTATTCCGAGGATCTGCTGAACAGCAGCCGGATTGACCGGATGGCAATGATTGTGAACCAGCAGTATCACACGGCCAACGGGAAAACCGCGGCGGAAAACTGGAAGGACTGTGATTACTTCAGCCGGATGAGCTGCCGGGCTGCGGCCGACTATATGCCGGCGGTGCTGAAAGCCTGCGGTGTAACGGCAGAGGATGTCCTGGCCGGAAACTGGCAGCCGGATACCGAAGTCATGGAGAATCTCGGCATTATGGAGCACCTGCGCTGGTGCGCGTTCCATTACTGCATGGGATACAGCCCGATGAGCCGGGAAGTGTTTGCCGAACGGGTCAGGCAGTACAGTCAGGAAGTCCGTGAGCAGGGCAGCAGCCGCATCCGGGTGACAAAGGATGCGGAAAACAGACTGCATGCCTGCCTGGTTGGCTGGGATGAACTGGATGCCCTGGCAGATCTTGAAGAAGAACTGAGCGGGGTCAGAAAAGACTACAAGGAGATGGACAAGGACAATATCCGGATGATACCGGCGATGCTGAAAGAGGGATATGATAATTCCACAGGTATCCGTCAGTAATCACTGCTTAAATGAGCCGGAGGCAGCGGCAAAGGAGATTTTATGAGAGCATCCAGGAAACGATTCACAGCGGGTTTGAGCATCATGTTTTTTCTGCTTGCCGGCCTGCCTGTAAAAGCAGAAGATGCCAATGAACCGGCCGGTGCGTCAGAACCCGGCAAAGTTTCAATCGGGACAGTTACATTCAGTACGGATGAAAATGTCGAAGCGGGCTGGGACAGCAGTTCCGGAAGCGGCTGGAAAAACGTGGCCGGCGAATACGTGGCGATGGTCAACTATGACGGTTCAGGTGCTTCACTCGTTTCGGAAACAGATAATCTGAAGATTGTTGCGGCCGGCCTGAACCGGCTTAAGCGGATTTCCGGCAGCGGGGATATCGATCTGGCCGGAACCGGTATTCTTCTGGTTGATGAGATTGAACTGAGCGAAAGCAGCAAATTCAGCCTGTATCCGTACGGAACAATTTACAGCAGCGGCAGCGTTGCGGTGTTTCTGAAAGAAGCGGGGACGGAGAACAGTTACAGGATGATCAACGGGGCATTGGTTGAAGGTGTTCTGGATGAACGGTATGTCATTCCTGCCGGAATCAAACTGATCGTTCCGGCAAATGCTGTTCTGCGGCTTGAAACAGTTATGGCCGTCTTCCGGGAAGATGAAGGCGGGGAACAGGATGAAACCCCGGAGTATTACACCGCGCAGGACAAGATAAAAGACCCTGACACAATCGATCAGGCGAGAACTGTGATTACCGCCGGCAATCTGACCATACCGGAGAATACATCTCTGGTGATTGAAACCGATGGTGAAGTCAGGATGAGTTCAATATTCAGCACTGACCATTATGTTTCGTCGCTGACAGTCAACGGACACCTGACAAACAACGGCAAAATCAGAAACGGTATCGTGGAAACAGGCGGTTCTGCCTCCGTCAGCGGAACCGGAGCCATTGTCGGAGCAGAGGCGAGGATCAGCAATCCGGCCGCCATTTCTGATTCTGTTAAATTTGATTCCTCGCAGATCATCGTAGCCGACTGCGGTTCCGCCTGCTCCGGCAGTTTTACCCTGAATGACAGCACCCTGCTGACCGGTGTAAACACAGTTATCGACCGGCTGAATGTATACGGTGAATCAGTGCTGGAATATGAGTATGACGTTGCGGTGAACAGCATTTCTATTGCGGACGATGCAGTCCTGGATGTCTGCGCCACGGACTATTTCCAGAGAACGGCGCTGGCCATCAGTAAAGTCCTGCGCGGCGGGACACTCAAGGTTCTATCGGGACATGTGGTTCTGGCTGAAGCGCTGACTGCTGAAAATACTGTCATCGCGTTTGATGAAAATGACTGCATTATGGAAAACCGCAGCAGCATGCCGCTGTCGGCGTCCTTTGCCCCGCTGGTGTTTACACCGGAAGAAGCACTGGAAAGCATCGGGGATGACACTGTCCCGGTTGTTTTCGTGAAACTGAACATAACAAAAAGTGCCGGTGTATTCGGTTTTATGACAGTCAGGCATGATGGTGCGGCAGCGGAGCAGACACCGGTTTCCCGTACCGGGTATTATTCATTCTCTGATCTGGTTATGGATGGGGAAAACTATAAATCATATATCGAGGAAGCGCAGCCGGATTATCCGAATGTCGAAGTGGAAATATACCGGATCGCCGCTGACGGAACAGTATCCGTAACCGTACTGGATAAAAACAATGGAAATGCGGGAGCTGTTGAAGACGCATTCCTGATCAGAATCATAGCGTATACGAACTTTAGCGATGTCCTTGGCGGTGGTACTGTCACGGACACAACGACAACCTATACCGGCACCGGCGCCCTGGGCTCCGGGTCGGGAAATGTCCGGATTGGGACAAACGGAGAATCCATTTTCTCCGGCACGGGACTGACCAGTCCGGATCCAGCACCGTCGCCAAGTCCACAGCCAACTGCCGGTCCAACTGCACAGCCGACTGCCAGACCAACAACGCAGCCAACCGCTGCCCCGTCTGCACAGCCGACAGCCGGGCCGGAACAGCGGGCTGCTGCGGCAGAAAACCGGGATAAAAACAACGCGTATGCCGGCCGGGCATCGGCGGCATTGACCGCGCGTACAACAGGGGCTGACCAGCCGGGAACAGGCGTTCGGAAACAGATCCCATACCGGCTGCCGGAAACCCTGAAGGAGAATAACAGTGCAGTTTCCAGCACATTTTTCGCAGTATTCAGCAATCCGGAAGGGCAGTTGGTATTTGTGCCGGCTGACTATGACCCGGTTTCCTCGTCATTGTCATTTACAGGCGGCGGGGCGGATAAATATGCAGCCATGGCAGTGAGTCTGGAACAGGTTGAATTCACCGCGTACAATACCGGGCTGCGGTCTGCCCGGAAAAACGGCCGGATCCGCTGGCTGGAGCTGACGATGCATGCAGAAGATGAATGGTTACACATACCGGAAGGAAGCACGGTCCGGCTGGCATTGGACTATCCGGCCGGCAGAACCGGAATGCATGTTTTCTATGAGGATGAATCCGGCATGCTGCATGATACAGCGGCAGAGTATGATGCATCTGCCGGGATCCTGACACTGGATGTCCCGTCCGGCGGCCGCCTCTTCACTGTCACCGGCGCAGACCGTGTCAGCGCGGCAGATCTGGCGGAACTGCATCGCTTTATGGCAGACCGCGCGCAATAGAAATGGAGGTACATGATGTCCTGGGATTTATATATGACAGCCGTCAGGGCGGATGCTGAAACAGCAGAACAGCTGGCAGACAGTATCCGCAGCTACCGGCTCCCAAAAGGTGTCACACTGCCTGATTCCGGACTTGATTACCGGCAGGTGATTGTGGACGCATCTGATGAACCGCTGGATGACAGCCGGAAAGAACAGCTGCAGCAGAGCCGTTTTCTTGTGGTGGTCTGCTCTCCGGCAACCCGGACAAGTGCGGCAGTCGGTGAGCGTCTGGCTGTTTTCCTGAGCAGTCATGATAAAAACAGCATCATTGCCGTCATAGCGTCCGGTGAACCGGCGGAGTCTTTCCCGGAAATGTTCATCGAACATCAGACTGTACGTCATATCATGCCTGACATGACGGTCATCGAAAGAGAAGAGACGATCGAACCGGTGGCGGCTGACCTGCGGGGAGATACCCCGGCAAGAAGAAAGCAGCTGCTGCGCTATGAAACCGTCCGGATTGCCGCTTCGGTCCTTGGCCTGCATCCGGATGATCTCGAACAGCGGCACCGGAGCCGGGAAAGAAGGACTGCCCGGACAATCATTGCCGGTGCGGCGGCAGTATGTCTCTCGGCCGCGGCACTGTTCCTGCGGCTTGGCTATGTTGCCCGGAAAGAAGGGCAGATTGCTGAACAGCAGACGGAACTCAGTATGGAAATTGCATCCCGGACCATGCATGAACTGCCGGAACTGTTCAAAGATGATCCGGAAGCACTGACATACATCGAAGAAGCGGTCACCCATGCCAGGGAATCACTGAGCGAACTGGGACTGGATGATCTGCTTGAAGAGGGCGGTCAGGAGGATACAGGATCATGAGCTATACGTATGATGTATTCTTCAGTTATCGTCATAAGCCGCTGGACAGCCAAATCACCGAGAAGCTTTTCAACATGGTTGAAAGCTACCGGCTGCCTGAACCGCTGCGGGCCAGGGGCTGCCAGGATGTGCACAGAGCGTTCCGTGACACGGAAGAACTGGCGGTCAGCCGGATTCTGACAGATACCATTGACAAAGCCCTGCACGGCACCAACTGCCTGATTGTTGTATGCTCCACGGATACACCGTCATCGGAGTGGGTCGACCGGGAAGTGGCGACATTCATCGAACTCGGCAAGGCAGACCGGATCTTTCCGCTGCTGATTACCGGTAACCCGGAAACATCCTTTCCGCCTTCCCTGAAGCGCATTCCGGATATCGCGGCACGTACCATGGATATCCGGGTGCCGGGCAATCCGGTGAAGGCGATGCTTGCCAAAGCGGAGACTGAACTGCTCAAGGTTATTGCGGTCATCGCCGGCTGCACTGAAGCAGAACTGCAGCGGGAACATAAACTGCGCCGGAACCGGCGCCTGGTACAGAGAACGGCTGCGGCAGTGACTGTGCTGGCTGCGGTCAGCGGCGTATCATTCCTGCTCATGAACCTGGCCCGGACATACCGGGAAACAGCATACCTGCACGAACAGGCATCCATGCAGATCCTGAACCGGCTGACTTATGAGCTGCCGGACCAGTTGACCAATGTGACCGGTGCCTATGGCCGTATTGCCGAACTGCTGCAGCGCAATACCGAAGATATCAACGCGATTGTCCGGCTGTCGGCAGATAAAGAAAACGCAGAGTATGAAGCGGCTGCGAACTATGAAAAACTGGGCCATGCCTACAGCGTGCTGGGCAGTTATGATGATGCCCTGGCAGCCGAACAGAAGGCGGTTGAACTGTTCGGTGTACTTGCGGAAAACGGATATGCAAAGGGCGGTCCGGCACTGGTTTCTGCCTTCAGCAACCGCGGCAATATCTGCCACTCAGCCGGACGTTATGCGGAAGCGGCAAAGAGTTACAGTGATGCCCTGCAGCTGATGGATCAGACAGACGGGATGGATGACGTAACTGCAGCTGTGATCTGCTACAATGCCGGGGCCAACGCCGTCAGTCTGGGTGACGCGGCCGGGGCTGCGGATTACTTTGACAGGGCCCTGGCAATCCTGGATAAGGCGGAGGAAACCCGGGAGACCATCTCGGCAGTTGCCGCTGCTTCGTACAATTACGGGATCCTGCTGTACCGCACCGGCCAGTACCAGGCTGCGGAAGAGAAGCTGGCTGCTGCAGCCGGAAACTACAGCCGCCTGCTGGAACAGGAAGATTCCCTGACGGGCCGTATGGACTATATCCGGGCCGTTTCCATGCAGGCAGTCTGCCTGATGGATGAAGGCCGGTTCGCCGAAGCTGATGCTGCGTACGCGCAGGCGGTCAGTGCGGCAGAGGAACTGGCAGAAGACAGGGAGAACATGGACAGCCAGCAGCTCCTGGCAGACCTGTACAACAACCAGGGACTGTGCTTCAACATCCAGGGCAATTATGAAGCGGCAGACCGCTGTTACGGCCTGGCAGCTGAGCGCTATGAAATGATCAGCCGGAAAACCGGCAGTGACACAGCCGCCGCAGTCTATGCCCTGGCTCTGCTGAACCGGGGAGAAAACGCGTTCAAGGCCGGGACATATGAAGAATCAAAGGTACTGTTTGAAAGCGGCCTGCAGGAATATGAAAAAGTCTATGCGGCGCTGGGTGATTTCCATGCTGCCCAGTATTATGCATGGCGATCTTATTATGACCTGATTCATCTGCGGGATCCGGAAGCGGCCCGGCTGGCAGCCCGGGAAGCGTGCCGCCGGCAGCCGGATCATGTGCTGGCAAACCTGAACCTGGCTTATGCCGAGCTGTACTGCGGGAACTATGCGGAATGCGACCGGCTGTTTGCCCTGATTGCATCACTCGGGGAAGGGCAGGCAGAGACGATCCGCGCTGACCTTGCCGCCCAGC
>JAFOIT010000089.1 GCA_017420585.1 Solobacterium sp. | reverse complement strand
GGTTTTTCTTTTTTCTCAAGTTCCTTCTGGTATGCCTTGCGGGCCGAGGAATGGAAGACAAGCATCTGTTCGGCCAGGTCCTCCGGGTAGACGATGACCGCATGGCGGCCGAAGCGTGAGAAGTACTGCATGACCTGGTTTTCCGAACAGTTGAAGTAGTACAGATTGCCTTCAATGCGGGAGGTCTCCGGCCGGTGGACATAGCGGTACTGGTACTGGCGGATGCCTTCCTCGCTCAGCCGGATACAGATCTCCCGGTCCTGCAGAATCAGGAACTGCGGTCCGTATTGTTCCATGCGCTTCAGGCAGGCAACATTCTCCCGGGCCAGCTCCCGTTTCCGGTTGAGCAGGATGACCCCGCTGATGCGGCTGAGCCGGATGGTGAAGGGCAGACCATCCTGCTGGCACAGGACGTAGTTGAACAGTTCCTCTTTGGCCGAGGCGACGGAATACGGGGAAACCGTATGCTCGATCTTTCTGCTGGTCGTACGGTTGATGAAGTAGATCATGCGGTCTTCGGCGATGGCCTGGCGGATCTTTTCGTAGCTGTCACGGAAGATGATCTTTTCCCGCTCATCCTGCGGCATGGCCGTATAGGCTTCAAACAGATCCCGGAAGTACTGGGACAGGGAAGTATGGGCCAGCAGGGTGCTCTGGATATAGGCAATGATATCGCTGGTCTTCTTCGTCGGCTTCAGCGACATGGTCACATCGTATTTCCCGTCCGGGTCGTTTCGGCTGTATTTGGTCATGTGCATGATCTCGTCAGCGACTTCCCCGGCTGTGTGTTCCTTCAGCCCGGCCTCCCGCAGTTTTGCCTTCATGGCGGCGTAGCGGGCATTGCCGGCTTCCTGGTAAGCCTCAAAATAGTTGGCCAGCAGGGTATTCAGAAAGTCATTTTTGTTCAGGGTCATGCCGGACTTGAAGAATTCAAACAGTTCCATGTCCTTGTACAGGATATCCCGGGTTCTCTTCCCGATATAAATCTTGATTTTTTCTTCCATGTTTTTTCCTCTTACAGTATCAATGTACCATAAAAAGGGGTCGTAAAACAGTGTTGTTTTTGCTGAAATAACTTATTTATGTGATAATACAGGGGTCAAATAAAAAATAAGATCTGAGAATTTTTCAGATATTGAAAGAGGCCTATACTGTAATTGTCACCGGATGACGGTGACGGCCGGATGCCCGCTGCCGGGGCTGGAGCAGATGCGCTTCAGTCCCGGTGAAGGAAAGGCCGGTCTGTTCTTTGAAATATGGATATACGGAACTCAGTGCAGAGGCTTCTGTGAGAGCCGCTGAGGATTCCCGGACAGCAGGTCCGACGCTGCGAGGATACCCGCAGCGAAGGTGCCGGAGCGGTACAGTGATGTGCCGGAGGAGACGGACAGCCCGTCAACGCTAAGGGAATGCACTGACTGTTCTGGCTGCTAAGGCACTGTAAGGAAGGCAGAAACAATAGACGCCCCGTGTGGGGAATAAGCCCTGTGCGGAAACCGCATAAAAGGTATCGGCCGGTAACCGGTACAAACCAGGGTATTACCATAATTCTGCAGCCCTTGAAACGGAGAAATCCGTGTATAACTTCCGGGTACAGTCCGCCGGTCAAGGGCATTCCAATATGACTCTATTGTGATTAAGGAAGAGACCCTAGCACGGCTGGCGGTGCGGGTAACACTCCCGCATGAGCTAGGATGGCAACATCGGGCAGGTGTACTGACGGGTCGCTCCCGGCAGGAGGGCATCTGTCACTCATTGGCTGAACAGCAGGTAAGAACAGGGGGCAGTCGGAAACGGCACGTATATTCATATTTCAGGGAACAGGCAGCACGGGCGGAAAGGAGGAACGGCGATGTTTGAAATCACCGGAAAGTACAATACAGCGGTCTGCTATGCGGAAATCGCGGATGAAACAGCCGTGGCCCAGATCACCCGCATGCTCAATCATGAATTTACCGCCGGCAGCCGGATCCGTATCATGCCGGACGTCCATGCCGGCAAGGGCTGCACGATCGGGACAACCATGACCATCACCGACAAGGCAGTCCCGAACATCGTCGGGGTTGACATCGGCTGCGGGATGTACACACTGTCCCTCGGCCAGGGTGACATCGATCTTGCGGCAGTAGACCGGGTGGCCCATATCATCCCGTCCGGGCGGAATGTCTGGGATGAGGAAAAGGAACCGTTCCCGCTTGCGGACCTGCGGTGCGCGGGTTCACTGAAGGAACTCGGCTGGCTGCGCCGGAGTCTCGGGACCCTGGGAGGCGGCAACCATTTCATCGAAATCGATGCGGCGGAAGACGGCACGCATTACCTGGTAATCCATTCCGGCAGCCGCAACCTGGGCAAGCAGGTGGCGGAAATCTACCAGCAGATGGCTGTGGACCAGCACCGCGGCCGGGCCGAATACCTGCAGCAGCGGCTGGACACGATCCATCAGCTGAAGGAAACCGGCAATGAAAAGCAGATTGAAAAGACCCTGCGGCAGCTGGATGAAGCGTGGCGGCAGAAGAGGGCGGACATGCCGGAAGACCTCTGCTGGCTGGGCGGCCAGGCCTTCGAGGACTATCTGCACGATATTGAAATCTGCCAGGCCTTTGCCCGCCGCAGCCGGGAATACATGGCAGAATTCATTGTCAGGTTCTGCGGCTTGAAGGCAGGTGAAGGGTTCCACACGATTCACAACTACATCGACACGCAGGAACGGGTGCTGCGCAAGGGAGCCATCTCTGCCCATAAGGGCGAGAAGATCCTGATTCCGCTCAACATGCGGGACGGCTGCATCCTTGCCATTGGCAAGGGCAACCCGGAATGGAACGAATCAGCCCCGCACGGGGCCGGCCGGCTCATGTCCCGGGCAGCCGCGAAGAACACCCTCGACATGAATGCATACGCTGAGGCCATGAGCGGCATCTACACCACTTCGGTGAACCGGGCAACCCTGGATGAAGCCCCGATGGCCTACAAGCCGAAGGAAGCGATCATCAATGCCCTGGCAGAAACGGCAGACATTCAGGAAATCCTGAAGCCGGTCTACAACTTCAAGGCCTCCGAATAAAAAACGCATGTTTCCATGCGTTTATAACTGATCATACTTTGCCGCGGAACCCCGGGCTTTCTCCACCGGGTACTTCGCGGCATTTTTCTTCATCTTGGCCTGGATGATCTCATCCATGTCCAGTTCCAGCTTGTCCGCCATGTCCACGCAGTAGACCATCACGTCCGCCAGTTCCTCCCTGACATGTTCAAGGTCGAATTCATCGCTCCATTGGAAACATTCCAGCAGCTCGGCCGCTTCGATGACGATTGACTTGGCCAGGTTGGCCGGGGAGTGGAACTGGTCCCAGTCCCGGTCCTCCGTAAATTTCCTGATAATATCGAGTGTTTCCTGTTTCATGTGTGCCTCATTTCTGTTCGTACCGCTTCATGGTGTTCTGCAGCTGCTTGATAAAGTCCTGCCGCAGGCTCTCCGGTTCCAGGATTTCCATGGAATCCATGTACTGCTGGGCCAGGAACATCGCGCCCCGGGTGCTGGTGTTGACCCGGATGGTGAACTGCTCATCGCTGCGGGTGATGATCATGACTTCCGGGCCGAACAGGTCGATCATGTGATCCATGATGCGGGCCTGGCACAGGAACGTGACCCACTGCATATCCCCGGCATACATGAACAGCTTGTTGCGGGCATATTCATACGCGTCCAGTTCCCGGCTCAGCGGCCGCACACGGCTGTTCAGCACTTTGACATCCTGCATGCGGTCCAGCCGGTAATGGGCAAAACCGGGATGCGCGTCGCTGGTAACGATCATATAGGCCCGGCTGTCGGCGTAGACAATGTAGCGCGGCTCGACCTCATAGGGCAGCTGCCGGCGCGGCTCCAGCTGCTTGCGGGTATTGTAGCGCAGGTAGGTAAAGCTGACCGGGTGGCTGTCCCGGATGGCTTCCGAGACCCGGGTGATGTTCTGCAGCAGCTGGGTGTTGTTTGTCTTCTGCCGGTTGGGCAGATATACCGAATCCTTGAACTCCCGGGCCTGGTGGCTGCTCTGGGTATCGAGCAGCTTGCGGATGATGCTGTCGCTCTGGCTGGCGGAGATGAAATGGGACGCGTGCACCGCGTTGCACAACAACAGCACTTCAGCCTTGTCAAACTGGCGCTGTTTCAGATAATAACCCTTGCCGTTATCCTCGTACCGGCTGATCACATAGCCGTCCTGCTCCAGCATCTCGATATTGGAATACAGGGTCCGCCGTTCGATCCGGATGCCGTAGAATTCATCCAGCATATCGATGATCTGCCGGGCACTCAGGATATGGTCTTCGTCACTGTACTTCTTCAGGATGCGCAGCAGGGCAAAGGCGCTGGTCTTTTTTTCTGCCATGATGGAACCTCCGGTCTCAGTATAGCATGCCTGGCAGTTTTTCTGCACCGGGGTTCAGGATAGGATAAGCCCGTCAGGAGGATGACATGATGAAGGAAACATATATCACCATTGTCGGTGTACAGGAGTATCAGGGCAGCGAGATCTTCCGCCCGAAGCAGCAGCTCAAGCTCGTCAAGGACCGCACGAACAGCTACGATGACGAAGCGATTGCGGTCTTTTCGGACATGGATGTGAAGTACGGCTATGTGGCCAACTCGGTGCGCACGGTGGCCCGGGGCACGCATTCATCCGGCTATATCTATGAGACATTCGGGGAGGAAACCGGCTGTGAGGTGTGCTTCATTGTCGGTGACCGGGTCATTGCCAGGCTGACCGGTCCGGAAGATTAATCTGTATCTCTTTCTTCAGAGCGTTTCTTCCGCTAAAATAAAAACAAGAGATAAAAGGGGAAGATACCTATGAAAAAGACATTATACGCAATCATGGCGGCAGTCCTGCTGGCCGGCTGCGGCAGCAGCGCACCCGCGTGGCCGGGGGAATCGGCCATCCGTGAGGGCATGGAGGATATCGGCTTCTTCGATATTCCGAAAAGCTGGATCGACGTCAGTGAAACAGATGATCCGGCCGCAATCACCCTGCGGTACGTTGACAGTCAGCAGAACGCCGCGTACAGTTTCATGACCTACAGCTATACAACCGCGGAACTGGCTGAATACGACCCGGTTGTCGGCCAGCCGGAAACATGGATCGAATGGGAAGTGGAAACAATCGAAGAAGATTACGGGGATATCCTGACGGATACGGTATACGGGACCGCCAAGGTGGCCGGCTATGAGGCCCAGCGGGTGGACATGTCCTTCTCGGATGATACCAGATATACCGATGTGATCTTCGTTGATGATGAAGGCACCCTGCACCTGCTGTGCTTCGAGACGCTGGAAAAGAGCGCTTCGGAAAACCTGGATGTCTTTGTGGACTATATCCTGAAGAGCTTCGACACCAAGAAATAACCGGAAACAGGGCAGTGACCCTGTTTTCTAAAGGGAACCCATGACGGAAACAGGAAGATATATCGCCATCGACCTGAAGTCGTTCTACGCTTCGGTTGAATGTGTCGAACGCGGGCTGGACCCGCTCAATGACAATCTTGTAGTGGCAGATGAAAGCCGGACAGACAAGACGATCTGCCTGGCTGTTTCGCCGTCCCTGAAAGCCTACGGTATTTCCGGCCGGGCCCGCCTGTTTGAGGTGATCCAGGCAGTCAGGCGCATCAACCGGCAGCGCCGGGAGGCGATCAACGGACAGGCGTTCCGCGGCCGGTCGTATCACAGTGACGAACTGGCAAAGGACCCGTATCTCGAACTGGATTATGTCGTTGCTGTGCCCCGCATGAGTTTCTATATCGAATACAGCACAAGGATCTATGATACCTATCTGAAATACATCGCCCCGGAGGACATCCATGTCTATTCCATTGATGAAGTGTTCATCAACGCGGGCCCGTATCTCAACACATACCATGTCAGTGCGCACGAACTGGCCCTGCTGATGGTGCGGGATGTGCTGCACACGACCGGCATCACCGCCACGGCCGGCATCGGCACGAACATGTATCTGGCCAAGGTGGCCATGGATATTGTGGCCAAGCATATGCCGGCGGATGAGGACGGGGTGCGGATTGCCGAACTGGATGAAAGGGAATACCGTAAACAGCTCTGGACCCATGAACCGCTGACGGATTTCTGGCGGGTGGGCCGGGGCTACGCGGCAAAGCTGCGGGAATACGGCATGACCACGATGGGCGATGTGGCCCGCTGTTCGCTGGGAAAAGATACGGACCTGCTGAATGAAGCGCTGCTGTTCAAGCTGTTCGGCATTAACGCGGAACTGCTGATCGACCATGCCTGGGGCGTGGAACCATGCACCATGGCAGACATCAAAAACTACCGGCCCGCGGCCAGCAGCGTGAGCAGCGGGCAGGTGCTCATGAGTCCCTATGAATATGAGCAGGCAGCTGTCGTCGTGCGGGAAATGACCGAGGCCCTGAGCCTGGACCTGTTTGCCAAACAGCTGGTGACTGACCAGGTGGTTCTGACCATCAGCTATGACGCGGCCAGTGACCTGAGCGGCTATCAGGGTGAAATCGGTTCTGACTGGTACGGCAAGGCGGTGCCGAAACATGCCCATGGTACGGCGGATCTGGGCTGTCTGAGCGCTTCGACAAAGCTGATGACCGATGCGGTTATGAAACTGTACGAAAGAATCGTCAATCCGAAACTGCTGGTCCGGCGCATCGGCATCGCTGCCATCAACGTGATCCCGGCGGCGCAGGCGGCGGAGAAGGTCCGGGTGGAACAGTTCGACCTGTTCAGTGACCCGGCCGAAAAGACAGATAACCGCCAGGAAGAAAAGGAAGCCCTGGAAAAGGAAAAACATGTCCAGGAAGCCCTGCTGGAAATCCGGGCCCGCTATGGCAAAAACGCGGTGATCAAGGGCACCAGCATGAAAGAGGGCGCCACCGGACGGGAACGCAACCGGCAGATCGGGGGGCACAAGGCATGAAGAAGTTCGAACAGTACGCCGACATGCTGGACATGCCCCGGCCGAAGTCCTCCCGCAAGCACATGGCCAGGATCGACCGGGCAGCCCAGTTCGCGCCGTTCGCCGCCCTGACCGGCTATGAAGAAGCCATTGATGAAACCGCCCGGCTTACTTCTGGCCGGCCGGAACTCAGTGAAGGGGAACAGGAAGAGATCAACCTGGCCCTGCAGCATATCGCTTTGCATATGCAGGCGGTGCCGGAAGTGACCGTCAGCTGGTTCTGCGAAGATCCCCGCAAACCGGGCGGGGAAATCCGCACAGAACATCTGCATATCCGTAAATTTGACGCATCCAGACGCACCCTGACTGCGGCGGAAGGGGAAACGATACCGCTGGATGATATCCTGGCAATCAGATGCGGATAACTTCCTGATACAAAAAAGCGGAGCCCGGGTAATGCCGGTCTCCGCTTTTTTTCTGTTATTTTGCCGGCATGGCCTTGGTGCGCCAATTGCCGCGTTTGAAGGCAATGAAGGTCATCATGGCCCCGATCACCCAGGTGGCCAGCAGGGAAACCTGTATCATCAGGCAGTTGCCCTGGGGCAGCTCCGGCGTCCTGCTCAGCCAGACGAGTATATAGGCCAGCGGCACCCGGATCGCTACGGTGTTGATCAGGGAAATCCACATCGGGGTCATCGTATCACCGGCCCCGCGCATGATGCCGGAGAGGCACTGCGTGACTTCCATCGCGATGTAGCCGACGGCCAGGATCCGCATCATGGTGTTGCTCAGGCTGATCAGCGCCTCGGTCTTGGTGAAGATCGCCATCAGGTACCTGCCGAACAGCAGGATGATCACCGTCAGCACGGCCGATACTCCCATGGCTGTCAGGGTGCCTTTCCTGGTGCCTTCATCCACCCGGTCCATGCGCCGGGCCCCGATGTTCTGGCCGGAGAAGGTGGTCATGGCGCTGCCGAAGGAGAAGGCCGGCATCATGACAAAGCCGTCAATCCGCATGACAATGACATTGGCGGCGATATACATCTCCCCGAAACTGTTCGTCAGGGACTGCACAATAATCATGGACATCGAGAAGATGGCCTGGGTGATGCCGGAAGGCAGGCCCAGCCGGATCAGGTCCCGGGAGAAGCGGTTCCTCGGGTTCAGGTATTCCTTCTTCATGTCGAAGAGGTCGGTCATCCTGGTCAGCTTGCGGATGGACAGCAGGGCGGAGACAAACTGGGCAATGATCGTGGCCCAGGCAACGCCCGGCACGCCCATGCCGAACTTCGCGACAAACGTCCAGTCCAGGATGATATTGAGAATCGTAGCGACCAGCAGATAGACCAGGGCTGATACGGAATCACCAAGACCCCGCAGCACACCGGCCAGGATGTTGTAGTAACCGCCGCCGGCAATGCCCAGGAAGATGATCGTGAGGTAGGCCTGGCACCAGCCGATGATCGACTCCGGCGTATTCAGGAGCCGCAGCAGGGGCCGGGAAATCACCGGACCGATGATCATGATGATGACTGAAGCAATCAGGGTCAGCAACAGGCAGGCCCCGATTGTGCGGGACAGATGCTCGCGCTCCCGGGCCCCGAAGTACTGGGCTACCATGATCGAAGCCCCTGTGGATATGCCCATGAACAGCACCAGCATCAGGTTCAGGATCGGGCCGGCACTGCCGACCGCGGCCAGCGCGTTGTCCCCGACATAGCGGCCGACAATGATGCTGTCAACGGTGTTGTACAGCTGCTGCGCAATGTTTCCCAGCAGCATCGGGACGGCAAACTGAATGATATTTTTTACCGGATCTCCTTTGGTCATATCCACAGGCCGGAACAGTTTCTGCATGACACTCATCTTCCTACCTCCAAAGCACAAGCGTTACTATACGAACTATATAAATAATAATCAAGTACAATTATCGGGTTTCTGTTATATTGAAAGCGGAAAACGCTTGCAGGTGAACAATGGACAGAATGCTGAAACAGGGTATGATCCTGATCAATCATCCCGGGGGCAGGGATACGCTGATCCTGCGGCCCAACGGGGTCTTTTCGTGCCTCCTGCAGAGCCGCGGCCTGCATGTGCAGCGCAGCCTGCATCTGCCCGTGGGAACCGCCGAAAGCATCCTGGAGCACCTCGAACTGCTCAGCGATGAAAAGGGGAAGACGTGGCAGGTGCTGCTCATCTACCGGGACGGCCGCACAGCCAGCGTCAGCGGTGAAAATATCGCCGCAGTGCTGACGCCGGAGCTGCGCACCTTTCTGACAACGCAGGAAATCGAACTGCCATACTGACACATGCCGCTTGTGAAAGCGGTTTCTTTCTGTTATTATGGAAACCAGAAAGGAAAAACCGGTTTCCATATGGAACTTAGAGAAAAAATACTGGTTACGGCCATTGAGCAGTTCCGGCAGACCGGCCTGAAGTTCACCATGCAGGATGTGGCGGAACAGGCCCGGATTTCCAAGAAGACCATCTATACCGTCTTTGCCTCAAAAGAGGAACTGCTGCTGGGCATGCTGGACTACGGTTACGAAAAGATCCAGGAGCGCAAAAAGGAGATCATCAGCGCCGACATGGATCTGCGGGACCGGCTGCGGCTGGCCATGATTGCCCTGCCGGAGGAATATGAAACGATCGATTTCCGGCAGCTGGATGGATTGAAGGAACAGTATCCGGCTGTCCACCGGGCCCTGCACAGGCATCTGGAGGATAACTGGGAGCCGGTGCTGGAACTGCTGGCGCAAGGCCGGAAGTGCGGGCTGATCCGGCCGGTGGCGGTGCCGGTGCTGCGGCTGATGATTACCGCCAGCATTGAGAGCTTCATCGACAGTGACCTGCTGAATCAATCCGACATATCCTATGAACAGGCTTTGAATGAAATGATAGACATTATCATGAAAGGAATATGCGTTAAATGAAACGACTGAACAATGACTGGGAATATACCTCTGTATGGAGTGAGGAATTCCTGCAGGGCGGGGCGTACGAGGAGATCGTACGGCTGCCGCACACCTTCAATGAAGCGCCGCTCCACTACGCTGATCCGAAGGATTACGAAAAGACCGCCGGCTACCGGAAACAGATTGAGATCCCGGAGGAGTACCGCGGCAAGCGACTGTTCCTGCAGCTGGACGGGGCGGCCCACCAGGCCGAAGTCTATGTCAACGGCAAAAAGATGGGCGCGCATTTCTGCGGCTATACGGCGTTCCGGGTTGAGATCACCCTGGCGGTGAAGTTCGGGGCGCTCAACACGATTGTCATCAAGGTCGATGCCCACGAGGACGGCCGCATCCCGCCGTTCGGTTTCGTGATTGATTACCTGACCTACGGCGGCCTGTACCGGGATGTCTGGCTTGATGTCAGAAACAGGACCTTTATCAGTGATGTCTATGTCGCCACCCCGACGCTGACCGACGCCCATATCCGGGTGGACCAGAACGGGCCCCTGGCTGACAGCGAATACCGTATCCGCATCCAGGACAAGGCCGGCTTCACCCTGCGGGATACAACCCTGGCCGGCACAAAGAAGGAAATCGACCTGCACTGCGGCGCGGCCAGGCCCTGGCAGCTGCACGACCCGGTGCTCTATACATGCGTGGTGGAACTGCTCATCAATGGAGAGGTCGCTGACCGGGTGGAAAAGACATTCGGCTTCCGGACAGTCGCCTTCAACAGCAATGAATTCCTGCTCAACGGCAAGCCGGTTTTCCTGCGCGGGCTCAACCGCCACCAGTGGTACCCGTACATGGGCTACGCGGCCCCGCAGGCCCTGCAGGAAGAAGATGCCCGCATCCTGAAGGAGGAACTGCAGCTCAATGCCGTCAGGACCTCGCACTACCCGCAGTCGCACTATTTCCTCGATGCCTGCGACAGGCTGGGGCTGCTGGTGTTCACGGAGATCCCCGGCTGGCAGCACATCGGTGATGAAGCCTGGCAGGACCAGGCTGTGCAGAATACCCGTGAGATGATCATGCAGTATCGTCAGCACCCCTCGATTTTCCTGTGGGGCGTGCGGATCAACGAAAGCCAGGACAACGATGAATTCTATACCCGCACCAACCGGCTGGCCCATATGCTTGACCCGTACCGGCCGACCTCGGGCGTGCGGTATCTGGAAAAGAGCAGCCTGCTGGAAGATGTCTACGGTTACAATGATTTCTCCCACAACGGCACCAACCCGGGGGCCAAGCCCAAGAAGGAGGTTTCCCCGGATGAGGATAAGCCGCTGCTGATTACCGAAGCCAACGGCCATATGTTCCCGACGAAGGCCTTCGATCCGTGGGAAAAGCGCCAGGAACATGCCCTGCGGCATGCCCGCGTCCTCAATGCGGGCAAGCAGGATGGCACCCATGCCGGGGTCTTCCAGTGGTGCATGTTTGACTATCCGACCCACCAGGATTTCGGTTCCGGTGACCGGATCTGTTACCACGGGGTCATGGACATGTTCCGCAACCCGAAGCTGGCCGCAGCAGTCTATGCCAGCCAGGGTGACGCCCATCCGGTGCTGGAAGTCGGCACATCGATGGATATCGGTGACTATCCGGCCGGCCAGATCGGTGATTTCCATGTCTTCACCAACGCGGATGCCGTGCTGCTGTACAAGAATGACCAGCTGGTCCGCAGCTTCACAGCCCATGGCTGGGAAGGGCTGCGCCACGGCCCGGTCCTGATCAACGATACGATCGGCCGGCTGCTGCAGGAAAACGAGGGTTTCCCGGAAGAAGAAGCGAAACTGATCCGTGAATGCCTGCTGGCGGCGGCCAGATACGGCCTGCCGAACCTGCCGCTCAAGTACAAGGGCATGCTGGGTTATGCCATGGCCAGATATCACCTGAAGTTCGAGGACGGCTATAACCTGTACGGCAAGTATGTCGGCAACTGGGGCGGGGAAGCCACCAGGTGGCGCTTCGATGCCGTCAAGCACGGCAAGGTCGTGGCCAGTGTCACCAAGGCCCCGGACACAGATCTCCGTCTGGAAGTCACCGCCAGTTCTTCCGTTCTGCACGAAGGGGAGACCTGGGATGCTTCGGCGGTGCGGATCCGCATCGTGGACGGCAACGGCAACCTGGCGCCGTATGCCCAGCTGCCGGTGCACCTGCTGGTCGGCGGGGCCGGTGAGCTGATCGGCCCGGATGTCGTTACGGCAGAAGGCGGCATGTGCGGCACCTATATCAGAACAAACGGGACAGAAGGCAAGATCCTGCTGACCGTACAGGCAGACGGCCTGAAACCGGTTCATAAGACATGGACCGTGGAAAAGAGGGATACAGAATGAAACTGACAGGCAGACAGAAAGCAGCCTACGGCATCGGCGCCATAGGCAAGGACATGGTCTATGCGCTCAGCGCATCCTATGTCATGTATTACTACCAGGACATCATGGGACTCTCGGCATCCTTTGTCGGGTTTATCCTGATGATTGCCCGGGTCTTTGACGCGGTCAATGACCCGTTCATGGGCATCCTGGTGGCCAAGACCCAGACGAAGTGGGGACGCTTCCGGCCGTGGCTGTTCAGCGGCACGGTGCTCAACGCCTTTGTCCTGTATGCGCTGTTCAAGGCCCCGAGCCTTGCCGGGACCGGCCTGATGGTCTATTTCTCGGTTGTCTATATTCTCTGGGGCATGACCTATACGATGATGGACATTCCGTACTGGTCCATGATCCCGGCGGTGACCGATACGCCGCAGGACCGGGAAAACCTCTCGGTTGTCGGCCGGACCTGCGCCGGCGTGGGCAACGCGCTGATTACCGTCTTCACGGTCAAGGCCGTGGCTATGCTGGGGGCCGGCAGTGAGCGGGCCGGCTTCGGCAAACTGGCCCTTATTGTAGCGGTGCTGTTCATCCTCACCGAAGTGATTACCTGCCTGTCCGTCAAGGAACAGCGGATGGAGAAGATGCAGACCAACACGATTCCGGAAATGTTCCGGGCGCTGTTTGCCAATGACCAGGCCATGGTGACCGTCATGACGATCATCCTGATCAACTGCGCGCTGTATCTGACCAGCAACCTGATCATCTATTTCTTCAAATATGATCTGGGCGGGGCTTCCTGGCAGGACAGCTACACACTGTTCAACATGGTCGGCGGGGCTTCGCAGATCCTCGGCATGATGGTGCTGTACCCGCTGCTGCGCCGGAAGTTCGGCAATACCGACATCTTCAAGATGTGCCTGCGGCTGGCAATCACCGGCTATGCGCTGATCCTGCTGGTCTGCCTGACCGGGTTTGCGTCGAATGTCATCCTGCTGTGCCTGTGCGGGCTCTGCGTGTTCCTGGCCAACGGCATGATGACCGTCCTGACCACAGTCTTCCTGTCCAGTTCCGTTGACTATGGCGAATTGAAGACCGGGCACCGGGAAGAAAGCGTCATTTTCTCGATGCAGACATTTGTCGTCAAGGCAGCCAGCGGCGTGGCTGTCTTCATGACCGGCATCGGCCTGGACCTGATCGGGCTGACCGGCTCGAATGCCACCGACGGCATCATCGAAGCCCAGAGTGCTTCCACGATCCTCGGCCTGCGGCTGCTGATGACCATCCTGCCGGTGCTGGGCCTGCTGTGTGCCTATGCCGTATTCACAAAGAAATTCACCCTGACCGATGAGAAGGTTCAGGAGATCAGTACAGCTTTAAGGGAGAAGGCAGCCGATGACGTGCATTAAATGGAAGATCGGTTATACCGACCGGAACGGCCGTCTGGAAAAAAGCGGTGAAGTGCACTTTGATGCCGGGGTTTTCCGGCTGGAAACAGACCTGCCGGAAGCGGTTCTGGAAAAGATCGAAATGACCATGCCGCTCAATGTGGATGATGACGAAAAGATCTTCATGAACGGCTATCAGACCTGGACTGCCTGTCCGGAGTATGCCGTAACCGACCGGATCAGGGGCATGCAGGCCATGCCGAAAAGGGCAGTGGAGAAATTCCATCTGGACCGGTACGGTGATTATCACTTCAATGACTACCCGTTTAAGAGGGGATACCTGCATGGCTTTTCGTGGTGCACCTTCCGCAAGGGGCGCTTCTACCGGTTCTTCGGCTCGCTCAATGAACGTGAACTGGGCTACACGATGTTCGAGTATGACCACAGCAGCAGGCTGCTTACCGTGCGGCGCGACTGCAGCGGGCTGCGTGTACCCGGCGGGCGCATGGCCCTGTTTGAGCTGCTGATTACTTCCGGCACGGAACGTGAGGTTTATGACCGCTGGTTTGCGGAACTGAACATCAAGCCCCGGACAGAAAAGGAAATTGCCGGTTACTCCAGCTGGTACAATACGTTCCAGGATATCAATGAGAAGTCCATCCGGGACGCCCTGTTCGGGTGCCGTTCCCTGTTTGAAAAAGGGGACCTGTTCCAGATTGATGACGGCTGGGAACCGCATATCGGTGACTGGATGGAACCGGACGGGAAGAAGTTCCCCAACGGCATGAAGGAGATGGCGGACCTGATCCATGCCAACGGCTTCCGGGCCGGTCTCTGGCTGGCGCCGTTCGCGGCGGAAAAGGATTCGGCTTTGTTTAAAAATCATCCGGACTGGTTCATCAAGAAGGATGGCAAGCCCTGGGCCTGCGGCAGCAACTGGAGCGGGTTCTACGGCCTGGATATCGATATTCCGGAAGTACAGACGTATCTGGAAGGCGTTTTCCGCCGGGTGTTTGACGAGTGGGGATTCGACCTGGTCAAGCTCGATTTCCTGTACGCGGCCGCTACCTTCGGAAACGAGAGGGAGACCCGGGCCGGGCGGATGTACCGGGCAGTGGACCTGCTGCGGAAGTGGTGCGGGGATCATCTGATCCTCGGCTGCGGCGTACCGGTCATGCCGGCCTTCGGGCAGTTTGAATACTGCCGCATTTCCTGCGATGTCTCGCTGGACTGGAATGACAAGCGGTATATGCAGTGGGCGCACCGTGAGCGGGTGTCCACCAAGCAGGCCGTCGGCAATATTCTTTCCCGCCGGATGCTCAACAGCCGGGCATACATCTGTGACTCCGATGTCTTCTTCCTGCGGGAGGAGAATCTGAAACTGGATGCTTTGACCAAGGATACACTGGCCCGGCTGGATGCTCTGCTGGACGGGGTATGGATGATCTCGGATGATCCGTCAAAATACACTCCCGCCCAGCGGCAGCAGTACCGGGACCTGCGCCGGCTGACTGCGGCGGTGGATGTCGAGTATGACCCGGACCGGGCGATTGTCACCTATGAACTCGACGGGCAGCGGCAGGAACTCGATGTCAGCTGTCTGACAAGAAAAGACTGAAACAGGGCAGGCGGCTTTGCGGCCGCCTTTTCATTTGTTAAAATATATCGGAATAACCTGGGGGATGCAGCATGAAAACAAGAACACAGATCCTGAAAAACCTGGTCCGGACAGTCTTCGGATTGTTTGTCTTTGCCATCGGCGTGGCCCTGGAAATGCAGAGCAATATCGGTATGGCACCATGGGAAACCCTGGCTGTCGGCGTATCGAAGCACCTGCCGTTTTCGTTCGGCACTGTGCATGTGTCCATCAGTCTGGCGATTGTCCTGCTTGACCTGCTGATGAAGGAAAAGATCGGCTGGGGCACGGTGCTGGACGCACTGCTGGTCGGAAACTTTGCCGACCTGATCCTTAAGACCGGCCTGATTCCGCTGCAGAGCCATGTCTGGAGCGGGGTGCTCCTGCTGGTGGCCGGCATGATCCTGATGGCAATAGGACAGTATTTCTATATGGGGGCAGGCCTTGGCTTCGGACCCCGTGATACCATGATGGTCGGCCTGGGCAAGCGGTTTACGAAAATCCCGATCGGGGTGGTGCAGACCGTGATCCTGGTTGCCGTGTTCACCGTCGGCTGGCTGCTGGGGGCGCCGGTCGGCATCGGCACGCTGATTGCGGTGTTCGGGATCGGCACGGTTATGCAGGCGGTGTTCCATGTGCTGCGCTTCGAACCGCGCAATATCACCCAGACAGGTTTTATTGAAGCAATCCAGATTCTTCTGAAGGGGGAATGAACATGAGTGTAAAAGCAAAGAGCCGGGATCAGATTATCATCCGGACCAGTATTATCGGCATCGCGGCCAATATTTTCCTGGCCGGTTTCAAGGCATTTGTCGGCATTCTCTCGAATTCGATCGCCATTGTCCTCGATGCCGTCAACAATCTCAGTGACGCGCTGTCGTCCGTCATTACCATCGTCGGCACAAAACTGGCCGGCAGGGCCCCGGACAAGAAACACCCGCTGGGCTACGGCCGGATCGAATACCTGAGCGCGGCCATCATTTCCGTCATCGTTCTTTACGCCGGTGTCACTTCGTTTACCGAAAGTGTCCGCAAGATCATCCATCCGGAAACCCCGGACTATTCCGCCATCACCCTGGTCATTGTGGCGGCCGGCGTGCTGGTCAAGATCCTGCTGGGCCGCTATGTCAAGGCAACCGGGGAGAAGGTGGAAAGTGATTCCCTGGTCGCTTCCGGCAGCGATGCCCTGAACGATTCGATCATCTCGGCTTCCACCCTGGTGGCCGCTTTGCTCTACATCAAGGCAGGGTGGTCCCTGGAAGCGTGGCTGGGCGCGGTCATTTCCATCGTCATCATCAAGAGCGGCCTGGAAATGCTGCGGGATACGATCAGCCAGATCCTGGGTGAGCGGATTGACAAGGACATCTCCGTTGCCGTCAAGCAGCTGGTGAGCAGCTTCCCGGAAGTCAACGGGGCCTACGACCTGTTCCTGCATACCTACGGCCCGGAAAAGACCATCGGCAGTGTTCACATCGAAATCCCCGACACGATGACTGCCTATGAAATCGACACGCTTGAGCGGCGGATCCAGCGCGAGGTCTTTGCCAAACTGGGCATCATCCTGGCCGGCATATCCATCTACTCCGTCAATTCCCTGGATCCGGAAATCACCCGGATCAAGGATCATGTCAACGAACTGGTCTTTGCCCATCCGGGGGTTCTGCAGACCCATGGCTTCTATGTCAACGCGGAGGACAAGATCATGAACATGGATATCGTCATTGATTTTGCCCAGAAAAACGGTACTGAGATTTTCGGCCGCATTGTCAATGACCTGAAGGAAGCGTATCCGGACTATGACGTGCAGGTCACCCTGGACGCGGATGTCTCGGATTAGTAATAACTAAGAAGGCCCTGTAAGGGCTTTCTTTTCGTTTTCTGCATACATATGCGCTTTTTTGCCTGTCACCGGGCCGGAAGTATGTTATAGTTTGAGCGTGTTTTTATCGTATAATCCTTCAGATACGGTGAAGGAGTCTCTACCCCGGGGCCGCAAATCCCGGGACTATGATAGAATTCCTTTTCCGGTTATTCTGTCAAAAATGCGATAGAATAACACAATCTCCGGAGTCTTGGGCTCCGCACGGATCTTCTTTCAGATAATTGATGCATCTGGCAAAGAAGGTCTTTTCGTTTCATAAGGAAAGGGAAGGAAAAATCCAATGAACAAATTTGCAAAAGGCCTGCTGGCCGGCTCCATGGCACTCGCTCTGACTGCCTGCAGCTCCGGCGGCAACGCCCCGGCCAGCCCGGCAGCCAACGAAAGCAGTGCCAAGATCGGCATTATCCTGGTCGGTGACGAAAACGAAGGCTACACCTATGCGCACATGGTCGGCATCCGCGAGGCTGCCAAGGGCCTGGGTATCGCCGACGAAGACATCCTGTGGAAGTACACAATCGGTGAAGACCAGAGCTGCTATGACGCCGCTGTCGACCTGATCGAAAACGGTGCGACCCTGGTCATCTCCAATTCCTATGGTCATCAGAGCTACATGCAGCAGGCTGCCCAGGAATATCCGGACGTCACCTTCGTCGCGGATACCGGTGATACAGCAGCTGTATCCGGTCTTGCCAACTTCAAGAATGCCTTTACGGCGGTCTATGAGTCCAGATATGTTTCCGGTGTTGTGGCCGGCATGAAGCTGGCTGAACTGTCTGAGCAGGGCCTGATCACAGAAGCCAACATGGACGCTGACGGCAACGTCAAGATCGGTTATGTCGGCGCTTTCCCGTACGCGGAAGTCGTTTCCGGCTACACAGCATTCTATCTCGGCGTCAAGAGCGTTGTTTCCAATGTCTCGATGTACGTCAAGTATACAAACTCCTGGTTTGACCTGACCGCTGAAGCAACCGTTGCGGACGAACTGATGTCCCAGGGCTGCATCATCATCGGCCAGCACGCCGACTCCACCGGTGCGCCGAGCCAGCTGCAGAAGAACATGCAGGACAACAAGTACGGCTTCACAGCGTACTCTGTCGGCTATAACGTCTCCATGCTGGATGTTGCTCCGGATATTGCCCTGACCAGCGCTTCCAACGTCTGGGAGAAGTTCTACACATATGCCTTCACATGCTGGAAGAACGGCGAGGAAATCATGACTGACTGGACCGGCGGCTACAACGACGGTGCGGTTGAAATCACACCGCTCGGCACAGCCTGCGCCGAAGGCACCCAGGAGAGGGTTGACGCTGTCATCGACGCGATCAAGTCCGGCGACCTGAAGGTCTTTGACGCTTCCACATTCACGATTGACGGGGCTGTACCGACATCCATGCTGGGTGATGTCGACGCTGACTTCGAACCGGAAACAGAGTGCCTGATCGACGGTTACTTCCATGAATCCGAATTCAGAAGCGCTCCGTACTTCTCCGCCAGAATTGACGGCATCGTTGAACTGAACTGAGTTCAGACAATTTTGTATCGACAGACATTACAGGCTTCATCCCGAAGCCTGTAATGTTTATTACTACGCAGGAGGTGAAGCATGAACGAAATCGCCATATCCATGCGCGGCATCAACAAGCGCTTCGGCAAAAAGGTCATTGCCAACAAGGACGTTGACCTGGATATTTATCATGGGGAAATCCTTTCCCTGCTGGGGGAAAACGGCAGCGGCAAGACAACCCTGATGAATATGCTTTCCGGGGTCTATTATCCTGACAGCGGGGAAATCCTGGTGGACGGGAAACCGGTAACCATCACATCCCCGAAGGATGCCTATGACCTGGGTATCGGGATGATTCATCAGCATTTCAAGCTGATTGATATTTTCACGGCGCTGGAGAATATCCTGATCGGCCTGCCGAAAGAGAATACGGAAAAGAAGTGCCGGCAGGAAGTCGGGGACATCTGCCAGCGGTACGGATTCGATATGGATCTGGACAAGAAGGTCTACGATATGACGGTTTCCGAAAAGGAAACCCTGGAAATCGTCAAGACACTCTACCGCGGGGCAAAGATCCTCATCCTGGATGAACCGACGGCGGTGCTGACCCCGCAGGAAATCACCCGGCTGTTCACGATCCTGCGCAACATGCGGGATGACGGCAAGGCCATTGTCATCATTACGCACAAGCTCAACGAAGTCATGGAAATCTCCGACCGGATCACGGTCCTGCGCAAGGGGGAGAACATCGGTACGGTCATGAAGACGGAAACCGATGAGCAGAAGCTGACCGAGATGATGGTCGGCGAAAAGATCACCCTGGATATTGCCCGTGATTTCGTCGAAAACAAGGCCAAGCGGCTGGAAGTCAAGCATCTGACGGTGGAAAACAGCGACGGCAAGAAGGTGGTGGACGATGTCACCTTCGATCTGTACAGCGGTGAGATCCTCGGCATTGCCGGCATCTCCGGTTCCGGTCAGAAAGAACTGCTGGAGGCCATCATGGGCCTGCAGAAGTGTGATCCCGGTTCTTCCGTCATCTATAACTCAACGGCGCACGGCGTCCATGAACTGGTCGGCCTCAGCACCCGCCAGATCATCCAGTACGGCCTGCACCTGGCCTTCGTACCGGAAGACCGGCTCGGCATGGGCCTGGTCGGCAACATGGGCATGACCGACAATGTCATGCTCAAGCGCTACCGGAAGGGGAAGGGCCCGTTCCTGCACCGCAGGCAGCCGGAAGCGACTGCAATGAAGATCAAGGATGAGCTCGAGGTGGTTACCCCGGCGCTGGATTATCCGGTCAGAAGGCTTTCCGGCGGCAACGTGCAGAAGATCCTGGTCGGCCGCGAGATCAACAACAAGCCGACGGTCCTGATGACGGCCTATGCTGTCCGGGGCCTGGATATCAATACTTCCTACGCGATTTACAACCTGCTCAACGAGCAGAAGAAAAAAGGCGTGGCCGTCATTTACGTCGGTGAGGACCTCGATGTCCTGCTGGCCCTGTGCGACCGGATCATGGTGCTGTGCTCCGGCCGGATGAACGGCATGCTGGACGGCCGCACGGCAGAAAAAGAAGAAGTCGGTTATCTCATGACCCATTTGAAGGAGGAAGCATAATGGCAGAACATACCAGAGAACCTCTGATCCGGGTCAGAAAGAAGGATGAACCCGCGCTCCTGCAGAAGGCAGCCGTGATTCTGGCGGCGGTGTTCTGCGCGCTGCTGGTCTCGGCCCTGTTTATCTATTTCGTGACCAAACTGGATCCGGTCAGTGTCTATACATCCATGATCAAGGGCGCTTTCGGCACGAGCCGGCGGGCCTGGATCACAATCCGTGATACCTGCCTGCTGCTGCTCATCAGCGTGTCCCTGGCCCCGGCTTTCCGCATGCGGTTCTGGAACTGCGGCGCCGAGGGACAGATCCTGATCGGCGGCCTGACTACGGCAGCGTTCATGATTTACTGGGGCAACAAGGTCCCGACAGCAGTCCTGCTGTTACTGATGGCGGCGGTTTCGGCACTGGCCGGGGCGCTGTGGTCGTATCTGCCGGCCGCTTTCAAGGCCAAATATGACACCAACGAGACGCTGTTCACCCTGATGATGAACTACGTTGCCATCCAGTTCGTGGAATTCTTCGTCGACTTCTGGGATAAGAAGCGCTCCCATTCCGTCGGGGTCATCAACATGAATTCACAGGGCGGCTGGTTCCCGCAGGTCGGCGGCCTGCAGTATGGCCTGAATGTGCTGATTGTGATCATTGTCACGGTCTTCATCTACGTTTACATGAAGTATTCCAAGCATGGCTATGAAGGGGCAGTGGTCGGTGAATCGGTGGCTACGGCCAAATATGCCGGCATCAATGTCCCGAAAGTCATCCGCAAGAATGTCCTGCTCTCCGGGGCCATTGCCGGTCTGGCCGGCTTTGTCGAAGTGGCCGGCATATCCCACACGATATCCAAGGAAACCGCCGGCGGGCGCGGCTTTACCGCCATCATTGTCTGCTGGCTGGCCAAGTTCAATCCGCTGGCCATGGTGATCATTTCGGCCTTTATCGTCTTCCTGAGCAAAGGGGCATCCCAGATCTCCAGTGATTTCGGCCTGAATGAATACGCGTCGAACATCATCACCGGCATTATCCTGTTCTTCATTCTCAGCGCGGAATTCTTCAACAGCTACAGCATCTCCTTCGGACACGCGGGAAAGGAGGAACCGGAAGCATGAGTACAGCCCAGATTATCTCGTGGTTTGTGGCGGCCATTACCTTCGGGACCGTCATCATGTACGGCTGCATCGGGGAAACGATCAACCAGAAAGCCGGCGGCCTGAACCTCGGCGTGCCCGGCATCATGCAGATCGGCGGCATCGCGGCCCTGGCCAGCGCGTTCCTGTATGAAAGCAGCACGGCCTCGCCAAGCCCGGCCGTGGGCATGGTCATCACGCTGCTGGCAGCCCTGGCAGCTTCAGCCCTCGGCGGCCTGCTGTACGCGTTCCTGACGGTCACCCTGAAGGTCAACCAGAACGTCACCGGTCTGACCCTGACCATCTTCGGCACCGGGATTGCCAACTTCTTCGGCGGCAATATGATGAAGCTGTCCGGCGGGGTCGGCACGATTTCCGTGGCGACGACCTCCGGCGCGTTCCGGGCCAAGCTGCCGGTGCTTTCCGGCATCAGCGGCTATGGCTCCATCATCTTCTCGCATGGCTGGATGGTCTATCTGGCTGTGATCATGGCCTTTGCGGCCTCGTACTTCCTGACCCGCACAAGGACCGGGCTGAACCTGCGCTCGGTCGGGGAAAACCCGGCAACCGCCGATGCGGCCGGCATCAACGTCACCCGTTATAAATACCTGGCGGCGGTGATCGGCTGTGCCATCTGCGGGCTGGGCGGCCTGTTCTATGTCATGGACTACATCCAGGGCACGTGGGCCAATGACTCGGCGATCGAAGCCCTGGGCTGGCTGGCGGTGGCACTGGTCATCTTCACCAGCTGGAAGCCGCGCAACGCCACCTGGGGCGCGTACCTGTTCGGCCTGTGCTACTGGGCCTATGTGTATATCCCGATCGGGATTTCCCGGTATCTGGCCGCGAAGCTCAAGCTGGAGAATGTCACCTATATGCAGAATCTCTATAAGATGCTGCCATATCTTGTAACAATTGTGGTTCTGTGCGTCGTCTCACGGCGCCGGAAACGTGAAAACCAGGCACCGTCCTCCCTGGGACAGAGTTATTTCCGGGAAGAAAGATGAAAAAAAGGTCTGCGCAGGCAGACCTTTTACATTACATCAGCAGGATTACTTGTACGGCCATTCAACAGCATCGCTGATCGGGCATTCGTAAACTTCACCGTTCATGCTCTTTTCAAATTCAGCCTTGGCAGCTGCGAGCTTTTCCGGATGGGTCATGATGTCAAAGGCAGCGATACCCATGATCTTGGCAGCTCTGATCATGCCCTTCATGCCGATGGAGTGACCGACACAGGCCGTGACAGCCCAGCTGTGACCCGGGGCCAGGGAAGCTTCCGTGCATTCGGAAACCATGAAGCCCGGGCAGATGTGTTCAACATCACCATAGTCCGTGGAACCGAAGACGTCGTTGTGCAGCAGGGTCTGGTCTTCGTAGTCCAGCGGCAGGGTGCCTTCCTTGTACTGCGGGAACTTCTGGTTGATTTCATCCGCGTATTTCTTTTCCTCATCGGTGAAGTCTTCCAGCGGGATGATCGCTCTGGCATCCTGGACAGCCTGGGCCAGAACATGGTTCGGCATGGTCGGGTAGATGCCGCCGAGGCTGATGATCTTCAGTTCTGTATCTGTCATGTGGGCAGCGCCTTCCGCACACTTGATGACTCTCTGGTAAGCGTCAACAGTTGCTTTTCTGGAAAGGGCCCGGATGAAGTACTTGACGGATGCGTGTTCCGGAACGATGTTCGGGGCCAGGCCGCCGTCGAGATAGATGTAGTGCATGCGGACATCATCGGTAACGTGCTCACGCAGGAATTCCACGCCGATATTTGTCAGCTGGGCAGCATCAAGGGCAGAACGGCCCATGTGCGGGGCGCCGGCAGCGTGGGATGTCCGGCCGGTGAATTCGAAGATGACGCCTTCAACCCCGGTGAAGGTACCGAGGGTTTCGTGGCTGCTGTTGCTCGGATGCCAGGCATATGTGAAGTCGCACTCCTTGAACGCGCCGGCCTTGGCCATGAAGCCCTTGCCGGTCAGCTGTTCTTCTGCCGGGCAGCCGTAGAAGATGACGGTGCCTTCCGCGCCGGCTTCTTCCAGCGCTGCCTTCAGGCCGATGCACGCGCCCAGGCAGCCGACACCGAGCAGGTTGTGGCCGCAGCCGTGGCCGATGCCGCCTTCGACAATCGGCGTCTGATCCGGGACACGCTCCTGTGACAGGCCCGGCAGGCAGTCATATTCCGCCGCAAACCCGACGACCGGCTTGCCGGAACCCCACACGG
>JAFOIT010000088.1 GCA_017420585.1 Solobacterium sp. | reverse complement strand
CCAAACAATGGTATCAGGACAAGGCCTATATCATTACTGATCCGAAAACGACAGATATCAAAAACTGGGCCACACTGCGGCTGCCGGCAGACAGTGCCGCGCGGGGTATCGAGGGAGAAGATCTGAACCGCCTGCTGATTAACGAAGGGTATAATCTTGGCGATTTCCTGATGTACCTGCGGGATGACTGCGGCCTGAAAGTGTCACCGGCAAAGATCATGAAAGCCCGCAGCTTAATAACGCAGGCAACAACGTCCGCGCCGGTCTGTGCGGCCCTGGGCATATCCGAAAAGGAATTTGACCAATACTGGCGGAACTGGCTGATCAGCCGCCGCAAAGTAATCTCAAAATATGTATATGATCAGTTCAACGGGGCACCGTATATGCCGGTTAAGCGGATTATCGTGAAACCGGGTGAGGAATATCCGGTAAAACTGGAGCGGGACGCCAGCTACTTCCTGCGGCTGCGCGGATTCATGCAGAAAACAAGGGACACAGACCAGCCGGTGCTGCTCGTCCCGGATGAAAACATACAGGCTGTTTTCCCGGAAGTGACGCTGGTCCCGGCCGCCACCTACTACAATACGAAGAAAGGTGTATTCATTCCGGCTTTCGTTGATTACAATGTGGCATACAACTGGCTCGGGATCATGGAAATTCACGGGGCTGCCGGAAAGACAAAGACCGACGGCGATGCCGGGTATACACTGTATGCCATGGATCAGACAAAGAAGCCGGTGCTGATCGATGATCCCGACAATGCCTGCTTTTCCATCCGGCTTCCTGAACTGGACGGCCTGGCAAAGAAGGGCCTGATTGACGGCTGGCAGGTAACCCTGCGGACCAGCACCGGCATCAAAGCCTCCAACTATCCGGGCATTGAGAAGGCGGGGAAGACGCTCAAGGTACATTATGCGGATATCTGGGACAAGGATGATCCGTACAAGCCGATTGATATCGAGGTGACCTTTACGGAATACGTGCTTGACACCAAGGACGTGAAGCATCTTGGCATTGTGTCGGAAACGGCGGAGATGACCGTGACCCCGAAGCCGGTCAAGACGGAAGGGGCATTTGTGCCGTATGACGGGCCGGTCACCATTGTCCCGGTACCCTTTACCGTCGGCAGCGCCAGCTGCATCTTTGACAGCATTGCCGGCAATGCGGGGTTATACAGTGAAGAATATGAAACGACCCGGCAGAAAGCAGATGCCGTTATGGGACAGCCGCACCTGACCATTACCGAAGACGGCCGCTTCACCCTCACGATCCCCGCCATGCCGAATACATCGTTCACCAGTGAAGCCAGTGATTCGGGCGTGTTTGAAGTCAGAACGGACAGTTTCTCCTTCACCGGCCAGGCTGTCTCCGGATATAAGCCGCGCTGGGGTTACTCAACAGACAAAGTCAACACAGCAGCCGAGTGGATTGCCGAAAACAGTCAGATTGCCATGAATCCGGTGACCGCGGCGGCGGAAAGAAAATGGCACGAGGACAAGGTTTCCACTTCAGATTATCTCTGGGCAAACAATGGTCTTGACGATTATGGCAGGCAGTGGGATCTGGAAGAATACATGACAACGAATTCCCGCGGTGACCCGGTGAAGGGTAGGAGATGGCGGCTGACCGTGCACTATGAACTCATCTGGAAGTACAGTCTGGCGGATGGCGAGCGGCAGTTCCATGTGGTATGGAATGAAGCGGAAAACCGGTATGACTTCTCGTTCAGCGCCTATGTGATAAAGCAGAGCAGTTATTATGAAGACGGCAATCTGGTTGATGACAGTAACAAGACCTATACAAGCGAAACGGCAATCAGGATCAGCGGTTATTTCTACGGTAATCACCCTTAACAGCATACGTTCCCCGGCAGGCAGAATCATCATGTCCTGCCGGTCAGCGTTTTCTGCATGCAGTGCGGTAAAAAGTTCTATAATGAAATCAGATATACACTCTGCCGGTGATACCGCCGGATCAGACAGCATAATTTCAGAAACTGCCGGAAAACACAGAACAGTTTCATGATCCGGAAAGCTTTTCGGTTTCATGCATTTCCCTGCAGAGGTTTTTCATCAATGCGGAAGGGGGGGAAGGAATATGACGAAATACTGTCCCACCTGCGGACGAGCTCTGCCGGATGAGGCCAGACACTGTGACTTCTGCGGCACTCGTCAGCCGGCCCGCAATACGGATCTTTCAGCCGGAAGGCACAACTATATCAGTACCCGGACCTTTGGCGCCGCTGTGGATATTGCGGCTGTGCGCAACCGTGACCCGTACCGGGAATGGAGCTACCGGGCTGCCCCGGATTTCTTCACCTGGAATCTGAAAAAGGTGAAGCGCTTTGCCGGCAAGGCAGACTGGCGCTGGGCAGAGGACACCGTCAAGCCGGTTTACTATGTTTCGCCGCGGGGCGCCATCGGGCAGGTATACGAAGAAGACGGTATCCGCTATCTTGAATGGTGCTTCTATACCCGGGAGGACGGGCCGCAGGAACTGCCGGACTCGGTCCCGGAACTGGAAAGGCTGATGCAGGACGAATGATCAGCATGAATACACCGCCGGTTATACGGCGGTGTTTTTCTATACAGCGGTTCAGATTGCCGGTTTTGTCATGGTTTCTGTTCCCGGCTGTTTGCGGTACCGGGTTGTGAATACTGCAGGCATTTTCTTATAATATCAGCAGGGAAACATCCATCTGTCCGGATAACCGGAACCATCCTGCATAATTACCGTCTTTCCTGATTTGCCAGTACAGAATACATTGATACCGGCTTTTTGCCGTATCCGGGATACATTTTATCCGCCGGAAAGAAAACAGAAAATGACAGGATTCTGTCATTTCGGCAGCTCAAGACTGCCGGAGGAGATCGATAAACCGTGAAAAAACTGATGATTTGCCTGGCAGTGCTGCTGACTGGCTGTGCTTCGCAGGCCACAGCCTCCATGGCCCCGGCCATGAACAATAAGACCGATGATAACAGTGTCATTCCGGAATCGGATGATTTCTTTGAGAACAGTGTGGAAGCAGAGGAAGAGAAGACGGAAACACCGCGGCCGCAGGCGACTGCGCCGACGGTGCAGACTGCTGTTCCGGCCGAGACCCCGGCAGCCCAGATCCCGGCAGAGGATCCGGCTTCAGGGGAGAACTACGGTTTCAATACGGAAGTCAGCCCGGATGATTTTGCTTTTTATACGTCTATCGTTTATGACGGTGTTCCGGATGACGCGGAATACCCGCCTCTGAAATATGCCGAAGGTACATGGAAGTACTATCTCAGTGATACGACGGTATCAGAAGACGGGACATTCTTCGAACAATACGGCTATGCCGACATGGTCCTGGACCGGGAAAATGACCTGGTAATTATCAGCCTGCATCCCCGGCTGGGCGGAGACGGCTTCGAATTAGATAAGATCATGGAAGATCCGGGTTATGAACCGTTCTCGGGCGGGCTGACGGAAGAAGGCGCCCTGAAGCTGATCGGCAATGAAACGGTTCTCTACATCACATATTATTTCGCCTGGCAGGGACGGGAGTGCATGGCCGGTGACGCCTGGTTCTCGGAAGAAGACCAAGGCATGTTCATCATGACCAGGGGCCAGGAGTAAGGAGCGCGTTCCATGGCTAATTTCTGCATGAAATGCGGGGCCAAGCTGCAGCCGGACAGCCGCTTCTGTCCGCAGTGCGGCACAGCGGTACCGGATATGAGCAAGGATATCAAAGTATCGGAAGACGGCAGGGGCGGGCTGATCATCGATGCCCCGGAAGGAAGCACCGTAACGGTGTCTGATCCGCCGGCAGCGCCGAAGAAGGCAGCAAAACCAAGAAAGCCCAGGACGCCAAGGCAGGAAAGCCCTGCTATGGCGAAACCCGGGACTTCCGGCACAGTGAAGCAGGAGGAACCGGCACCGGCAAAACCCCGGACAGCGCGGACCCGGACCGTAAAGCAGCCGGCCGCAGAGAAACCGGCGGCCGGAAAAGCTGAAAAACCGCCGGTTCAGAAGAATGGTTCCGGCAAGGGACCGAAAAAAGCGCTGATCGTTGTCTTGGCGGCAGTACTCGGCTTTACGGCATTTGTCAAACCGGGTTTCCTGCTGGATAAAGACAAACCGGACTATGAATCCACAACCATCAGCACCCGTCCGGGCGGCAGCACCGCCACTGCCAGGCCGCAGGCGGCGGCCCCGCGGGAATTGTCGGAAGAAGTTCCCGAATTCCATGAGGATACCGGCACCAGTCCGGCCATCGATGTCACGGTGGCAGACGGCGTACATGTTACAGCCGCGGCCGGGGCCTTTGACGAACCGACAGAAATCACGTTTACGCCGGCAGATGAAAACGATCCGGCTGTCATTGCAGCAGATGAAATGCTGAAGGAAGAGGGCCTCTATGCCGTTGCTGCCTGGGAAGTCAATGCCGGGCTCGCCGATGACGAACAGATGCCTGGCCAGTATGAGGTGGCCATCGATCTGGATACGCTGGATATCGATCCGGCTTATTACGACTGCCTGCAGGTGGTGCGGGTCAACGAGGCCGGGGAGTATTATGCGTACCGGACAGAACGTGCAGGGAATACGTTGCGCTACAGTTCCAACCAGAACAGCCTGGCATTTGTCTGCATCGTCAGCGGCGCGGTGCTGATCTTTGCGGAGCTTGAGTACATCAAGCGCAACAAGT
>JAFOIT010000010.1 GCA_017420585.1 Solobacterium sp. | reverse complement strand
CGGAAGCCGCACCGGCGGATCAGCTGCAGGGCCTCCGCAAAACCGTAATCAAGAAAGGATCTGTCATGGCAGTCACTGCACAGGCAGATCTTTGCTTTTTTCTCATACATATACTGCAGGAGATGGATGTCCGGGTAGGGCTGGCTGCGGTAACCGCGGGCCATGGCACCCGTGTTGACCTCGATGATCTTTGCCGGCGCCAGGCAGTCCACAGCCTGACAGGCGTAAGAGAGATACACCGGATCGTCAAACCGGAAGAAGTCCTCATGTTCATTGAACTTGGCAATCAGGTCGATATGCCCGGCAATATCCACTTCCGCGCACGCCGCCAGCCGGCTGACTTTTTCATAGTATGCCGCAGCCATGGCCGAAATGGATCCGCCGCAGGTATTCTCCAGCAGAGCGATGAACTGCTCGCGTGTATAGTCAATGGATTTCAATTCGTTTCCCAGCGGCAGGAAATGCACGCTGCCGATGATATAGTCAAACTGCTCCGGATGTTCAACCCGGGCGTCCAGGTCTTCCTCAATGCCCAGATAAACCGGAAACCGTTTGCCATGCTGTTCCTGCAGGTGCCGGATTTCGCGCAGGTAGGCGGCATAATTCCCTGCGCTCATGGCGGCGGCGTCAAACGGGGCCGGGGCGTGCCCGGAAAAGCCCAGGCTGTCAAAGCCCTTTGCCATGGCGGTTTCTGTCATCTGTGCCGGGGTGTCGCTGCCGTCACAGTATTTCGTGTGGGTATGCAGATTCTGTTTCATGCCGGTATTGTACCATATCACATGGTATAATCACCTGCAGGAGGAAGTTCCATGCGTATTCTGGTTTCCAATGATGACGGTATTGATGCTGTCGGCCTGCAGACACTGGTGAGGGTGCTCGGCCGGGAGCACGAAGTCTATGTCAGCGCGCCGGACCGTCAGCGCTCCGCCGCCAGCCACAGCGCTACTTTTTTCCTGCAGGATCTTTACGCGGAACCGCGCCGGCTGGAAGGGGCAGTACAGGCCTATGCTGTTTCCGGTACCCCGGCGGACTGTGTCTATGCCGGTCTGTATGCTCTGGCAGACGGGCCGGTTGACCTGGTCGTGTCCGGCATTAACCGGGGCTGGAATGTATCCACGGACTGTCATTACTCCGGAACGGTGGCAGCGGCCTTTGAAGGCCTGATCAACGGGGTGCCGGCGATGGCGGTATCCCTGGCATCCTTTGAGAGTGATGACTACGAGGCGGCAGCGGAAGTAACTGCCTTGCTGGTCTCGACGGCAGTGCGGCATCCGGCCTCGCGGGATCATATCTGGAACGTCAATGTACCGTCCCTGCCTATGGAACAGCTGAAGGGTTTCCGCGAAACACGCTTTGATGTCCGCGGCATGTATGATCACATCACGTCAGTGAAGAGGCTGGAAGACGGTCGTCTGATGCTGCATTTTGACAGCTCATCCAGGCCCGGCGCAGCCACTGATGACCTCTCCGGTGATATCACGGCGGTTGAAAACGGCTACGTCTCTGTAACCCTCCTGAAGCGGGACTGGACAGGGTATGAACTGATGGCAGAGGCAGGGGAAGCCCTGCAGGGGATTCTGGAGAAAAAGCAAAATAACCCTTGACCTGAACGAAAGGCTTTGATATATTTAATGAGCACTGATTTTCTGTGCATAGCTGCGCCGGTAGCTCAACTGGATAGAGCATTTGACTACGAATCAAAAGGTTACGGGTTCGACTCCTGTCCGGCGCGCCATCGGGATGTAGCACAGCTTGGTAGTGCACTTGATTTGGGATCAAGGGGTCACAGGTTCAAATCCTGCCATCCCGACCAGATTCATGGCGAGGTAGCTTAGTTGGCTAGAGCAATCGGTTCATACCCGGTAGGTCGTGGGTTCGACTCCCACCCTCGCTACCATTTCCCTTATCAGTGCAGACCGATTGGACCCTTAGCTCAATCGGTTAGAGCAGTCGGCCCATAACCGACGGGTTGTAGGTTCGAGTCCTACAGGGTCCACCATCATGTGGAGGAATACCCAAGCGGTTGAAGGGACCGGTCTTGAAAACCGGAAGGTCATGAAAGTGGCGCCAGGGTTCGAATCCCTGTTCCTCCGCCATATTATTAAAGCCATTCCGGCCAAGTTACATATCGCGAGGTAGAGCAGCCTGGTAGCTCGTCGGGCCCATAACCCGGAGGTCGTTGGTTCAAATCCTTCCCTCGCAACCATGGTCCTGTAGCTCAGTAGGTAGAGCACGGCACTGAAAATGCCGGTGTCGGCAGTTCAATTCTGCCTGGGACCACCATCGAAAATAACCCGGATCCGTCCGGGTTTTTTCATGCTTTCTTTGTAAAAAAACAGGTCTTTCCTGGGAAGAGACCTGTTTTTGATCGGCAGCGGCTGTTTACAGAATCGTAACGTCTTTATCGAAATCGATCGCATGCGGCTCTTTTGTAGTATCCGGATATCCGAAAGCAATGGCGATTTCATATCTGTAACCTTCCGGGAAGCCGAGCTTGGCCGCGTATTCGGCCTTTTTTTCACCGTTCAAAACACCGTCCACAATGCCGATAATGACACTGCCGAGGCCAAGATCAGCGGCCAGCAGATGAATGTTTTCAACTGCGATGCCGGCATCCAGCGCGCTCCATCTGAAGTTCTCATCGGCGGAAAGATACAGGGTGACCGGCGCGTCATAGAAGAAATTGGTCTTGGCATCCGGATTCAGATCTTTCTGGATTTCAGCCTGTACCGGATGATCTTTACCGACAACAGAGATGTGAATTTCACGCTTGTTGGCAGCGGTCGGGGCTTTCAGGCCGGCTTCGACGAGGCATCTGCAGATGTCCTCCGGAACCGGCTGATCGGTATATTTGCGGATGGAACTGCGGGTGTTGATGATATCCAGAACTGTGCTCATAATCGGAAATCCTCCTCTGCCTGCAGTATAGCAGAGCTTTCCGGGTCACACTGTTGAGATGCTCCCGGCCGGGATGATAAACCTGCCGGCGCAGAGGGTGGATATTCTTAAGCAAAACTGAATATAATGTACCCATGAAACATGTCATGATTATCGGGGCAGTCACCGCCGAGCTGGTCTCACGGGTGAAGGAAATGCCCAAAGCGGAAGAAGAATTCCATCCCCTGCAGTCGTTCAGCCGTATCAGCGGTTTCGGCTGGCAGACGTCACAGGTCTTTGCGGCCCTCCGGACGCCGTTCATGCTCAAGACCGGCACCGGGGAAGGGGTATACGGGGACATGGTCCGGGATGCTTTGCACAAAGCGGGCCTGGCGGTCCCGCAGCGGGCCGGCATCCAGGGCAGCACGTATACGCTTGTTGATGAAAAGGGTTATGCTGTGCCGATGGCAGTGCCGGGCAGTGAATATGAATTTCACGCGGAGGATATATCGCAGCAGGAACTGCAGGATACCGGCACAATCCTGTTCTCCGGCATGGAACTGGCGATGAATGAAAGCAGTAATCTGCCGCAGCTGCTGAAAGGCTTCGGCGGGCAGCTCGTTTTCTGTCCGGACGGCCGCGGTGTCCTGCTCGATAAAGCCATGCTGGAACAGCTGTACCAGCTGGGTGTCATGCTGTATCTGAGCGAGGAAGAAGCCTGGATCCTCAATGACCGGCAGAATATCGACCTGGTCAAAGCCGCCCGCAGCCTGCATGCCAGGACACACGCGCCGGTGGTGATCTGGCTCAGGGACGGCTATGCCCTGTATGTGGATGAGCAGCAGGAACTGACAGCCGGGACGCAGATGCCGGCCTGCCGTGATCTCAGCGGCCTCGGTAATATCCAGGCTGCTGCCTTTACCGCCGCCCGCAGTGCCGGTCTGGCGTCTGCGCAGGCATTGCAGTTTGCCGTAACGACAGCTGCCTGGACCGCTGACTCTGATATGGTTGTCTGGAGCGATGCGCAGGCAGAACAGGCAAGGGATCTGCTGCGGCAGATGATTCTGAAATAAGGAGATATTGTGACCGGACTCAGCAGTTCTGAAGCAGAAAAGCGTCACCGGGAAGGTCAGGGTAATGTGTATCCCGAACGGACAACACGGTCTGTCCGGGAAATCATACAGGCCAATACACTGACCTATTTTAATCTTGTCAATACGGTTCTGTTTGTCCTTGTGCTGCTGACCGGAGAATACAAGAATGGTCTGTTTTTCATGACGATCATCACCAATGCCTTTATAGGCATCACCCAGGAGATCCGAGCCAAGCGGATCCTGGACAGGCTGTCCCTGCTGGTGCGTGAGAATATCGAGGTGTGCCGGGACGACCGGTGGACAGACGTACCGACAGATGCGCTTGTGCTGGGCGATCATATCCGCCTGCATTCCGGCCAGCAGATTCCGGCTGACGGGGTGCTGACGGACGGTTATCTGGAAGTCAATGAGAGCATGCTGACAGGGGAGTCCAACACGATTTTCAAGCGGGCCGGGGATAAAATCTACGGCGGTACGGATATTACTTCCGGCACCGGGGAAGCGGACCTTACGGCGGTTGGTACTGCCTGTGTATCGGAAACCATCATGGCGGATGCCCGGAAATATCATCCGGCGGTCTCGACCCTGCGCCAGGACATGGAAAAACTGATCCGGGTAGTTGCCCGGCTGATCGTCCCGGTCGGCATCCTGCTGTTCCTGATGCAGTATAAAACCATTGGTCTGTCCTGGCAGGACGCGACAATCAAAACCGTCTCGGCAGTGGTGGGCATGATTCCCGAAGGCCTGGTGGTGCTGACCAGCATTGCCCTGGCTGTCAGTGCCGTGCGCCTGAGCCGGGCCCGGGCCCTGGTGCAGGATCTTTACAGCATTGAATCGCTGGCCAGGGTGGATACCATCTGTCTCGACAAGACCGGAACGCTGACCGAAGGACGCATGAAGGTGGAAACGATCGTGCCGCTGGAAGAAATCCCCGAGAACCGCATCAGGGAGATCATGGGCAGCTATGTCAGGGTGTTTGCGGACGGCAATATGACTGACCGGGCCCTGGGTGCCTGCTTTGCGGAAAATGATATCTACGAAGCAACCGATATCCTGCCGTTTTCGTCGGAGCGCAAATACGCCGCGGTAACTTTCGGGGAAGAGGGGACATTCTATCTCGGTGCCCCGGACTTTCTGTTTCCGGCCGGCAGCTCCTCCTTTGCAGGGCGTCAGCAGGAACTCGCGGAAAGCGGCTGCCGGGTTCTGCTGCTGGCCCACTCCCCGGAAATAAAATGCTCAGCCGGCCTGCCGGCAGATCTGGAACCGGCGGCCCTGATTGCCATCAAGGATGTCCTCAGGGAAAATGCAAAAGAGATTCTTTCATACTTTAAGAACCAGGACATTACCGTGAAAGTCATTTCCGGTGATGATCCGCGGACGGTCTCAGCTCTGGCGGCGGAAGCCGGGGTGGAACACGCGGACCGTTGCGCTGACATGCGGGAGAACCGCTACCGGGACCCGGCCGGTCTGGCGGAGAACTGCACGGTATTCGGCCGGGTTCTGCCGGAACAGAAGAAGGCCATGATCCAGGCCCTGCAGGCTGCCGGCCATACCGTTGCCATGATCGGGGACGGGGTCAACGACGTACCGGCCCTGAAAACTGCCGATGTCGGGGTGGCCATGGCGGCCGGTTCTTCCGCGGCCAAAAACAGTGCCAACATCGTACTCCTGGACAGTGATTTCGCGGTGATGCCGAAGATTGTCAATGAAGGCAGGCGGGTCATCAACAATATCGGCCGTTCTTCCTCCATGTATCTGGTCAAGACATTCTTTTCACTGCTGCTGTCACTTTACGTGATCCTGCTGCAGAAAGATTATCCGTTCCTGCCGGTGCAGCTGACCATCATCAGCGCGTTCGGGGTCGGCATACCGACGTTCCTGCTGCAGTTTGAAAGCAGCTTTGAGCGGCTCAGGGGACGCTTTTTCCGGCGGGCTTTCCGGGTGGCAGTGCCTTCAGCCATGGCAGTCCTGGTATTGACCCTGGTCTGTGATTATCTGCAGCTGCTGTTTGCCATCCCGCAGTCCCGCTATAACGCGATCCTGATCATCTTGACGGCCTATGTGTATATCTATACGCTGTACCGGGTATACTATCCGCTGACGAAAGTCCGGGCCGGTGTGCTCGGCGCCATGAGCATGATGATATTCCTGTCTTTATGGCGGCTGGACAGCATCCTGGAAGTCCACCTGGTCTGGCGCGACGGCCTGATCCTGATACCGGCGCTGATCGGTGTGCCGGTCATTGTGGCGTCTCTCAGCCGGATTTATGACGGGGTCATGAAACTGGGTACAGAATTTTTTGGGAAAAAACAAAAATAATGCTGGACATTTAGCGTACTGTTTTGTATTATAACTAAGCAATGCGGATGTGGCGGAACAGGCAGACGCGCATGATTCAGGTTCATGTGGGGAGACCCATGCAGGTTCGATTCCTGTCATCCGCACCATTGCTTAATTGAGCACACGGAAGTGTGCCTTTTTTTCGTTCTGCCCGGCATACCGGTAAATAATGATAAAATGAAATCAGATCAGTGAGGTGATGACAGATGTTCAGTTGCCCCAGCTGCGGCGGAAAAATGTATTTTGACATTCAGTCGCAGAAATTAAAATGCAGCCACTGCGGTTCCCAGACAGCCGTTGAAGACTACCGATTGAATAATGATGCCGAACAGCATGCCGAAGACGACATGACCATTTATACGTGCCGCAACTGCGGGGCACAGCTGGTCAGTCCGGATCAGAGCGCCGTAGCTTTCTGCAGCTACTGCGGCTCGGAACAGATCCTGGAAGAAAAACTGAATGAATATCAGCGCCCGGCAAAGATCATTCCGTTCCGGGTGACAAAGAATCAGTGCCGCCAGCAATATGAAAGCATTCTGAAAAAATCATTCTATGCACCGAAGGAGTTCCGGGATCCGCAGTTTATGGAACGGTTCCGGGGCATCTATATCCCGTACTGGCATTACGAGGGCGGTTTTGCTGAGGGGCCGGTAGAAGCAAAGGGATATGCGACATACAACCGGGGAGATTATACATATAACGAAAAATACGATCTGAAGGCAGACCTGAAAGGTTCCTGGCACAGCATGTGTTATGACGGCTCCAGCAGCTTTGACGACACCATTGCCGAAACGATTGCACCGTACAAGGCCGGCAGTTTCAAAGAATTCAATACCGGTTACCTGGCCGGCTTCTATGCTGATACAGCCGATGTGCCGCCGGAGAAATATGAAAATGATGTGCTCAGGCATGCGGCCGAGATGGGTGAGGAAAGCATCAAACGGGCTTACAGAAACAGGAATATTACGCCATCCCTGCCGGACAATGAGAAAAAACTGCAGAAACTGCTGAAGCCGGAGATCCGCCGGACAGGCCCGTATCTGGTGCCGGTCTGGTTTCTGACCTGGCGGAAGAATGACCGGGTGGCCTATGCCGTGGTCAATGGGGAAAGCGGGAAGATTACCAGCGACCTGCCTGTGGATGCCCGCCGGTTTTTTGCGGTTACGCTCCTGTGTGCAGCCATACTGTTCTGCCCGCTGACCCTGTTTGTGTCCATGACAGCCCCGACGGCCCTGTTCCTGTCGGCCTTTATTGCCTGGATTGTTTCCTGGGTATACCGGCGGGAGATCATGCATCTGCATGATCATGAAAATCATATTTTCGACCGCGGATACTTCATTGATGAAAGACCCGGGGAGATCAGCGGGGAAAAGGCGGAGAAAATCCGTAAGCGCCGGCATAATCTGAGTGCAATCGGCGCCGCGGTTGCCGGTATGTTCATCCTGCTGATCTTGATGATGGTATTCATGGATTACGGTGATTATGCGCCTGCTGAGAAAGCCCAGCTGGGCTGCACATTCCTGATTCTGCCGGCTTTCTGGAACCTGCTGCGTGCCCTGACGTTTGTGCGGCATATGAAGGACAGAACCTATGTGGCAGAAGCGCTGAGCTGCTTTGCCGGTATTGCCGTTGCCCTGGGGGTGCTGTACAGCGATCCGGTTTATGACTGGTGGTATTACCTGGGCTGCCTGGTATGCCTTGGCGGGGTCATGATCACCTGCTTCGGGCTGATCCGCCGCTACAATCTGCTTTCGACCCGGGCTGTGCCGGAACTGTTTGCCCGGCGGGGAGGGATCGACAATGCGGAAGAATAGATTTCTGATTATGTTCGTACTCCTGGCGGCCGTGCTGATGATGCGGCCGGTGACGGCAGCCGGTGATATCCTCTACACAAACAGCCAGACCGGCTATCAGGTTATCATTGATGACGGCCTTGACCTGCTGAATGATGCCGAGGAAAAACGGCTGCTGATGGAGATGATGCCGATTACGGATTACGGCAACGTGGCGTTTGTCAGTGTCAATGCCGAGGTGCCGACCGGTGCTTTTTCCAGGGAACGGTATAATCTGCTTTTCGGGGATTCTTCCGGTACGATGTTTGTGGTGGATCTCGGCAACCGGAATATCTGGATCTACAGCCATGGGGATGTATATAAGACTATTACAAAAGGATATGCCAACACCATCACGGACAATGTATACCGCTACGGGGCCAAAGGGGAATACTACGACTGCGCGGCCAATGTCTTCCGGCAGGAATACACACTGCTGAAAGGCGGGAAGATAGCCCGGCCGATGAAGCATATCACCAACGCGATCTTTGCGTTTATTGCGGCTCTGCTGGGGAATTTCCTGGTCCTGAAGAACAGCAGGAAAAAGGAGAAGGCAGAACCGGAGGAGATCTTTGCGGCCGGTACTCTGTCAAGGATCAAAGCGACCGGGGAGGCTGTCATGATTTCACAGAAGAGAAGCCGGCGGGTGGAGTCGGGTTCGTACAGTTCCGGCAGTTCCGGCCGGAGTTACAGCGGCGGATCCGGAAGCAGCGGCGGAAGTCACAGCAGCGGCGGCGGTTCGCACAGCAGCGGCGGTGGCGGCGGACACCGGATCTGAGCATGATCTGAAACAGGGATCGCACGATCTCTGTTTTCATTCTCAGCCGGTTTGTGGCATGATGGTTATTACAGGAGGGTGCTTGAATGGCGGTCTATGCGATTGCGGATATCCATGGTGAATATGACCTGTTCATGGAACTGCTTGATAAAATTGCACTGCAGGACACCGATACACTGTATGTGATCGGTGATGTGGTTGACCGCGGGCCGCATCCTGTCAAAGTGCTGCAGCAGATGATGCTGATGCCGAATGTGATCCCGCTGGCCGGCAACCATGAACTGATGGCCATGGAGTGTCTCGGCTTTCTCAATAAGGAAATCACGGATGAATCAATCGCCTCGCTTGAAGCGGAGATGATTGACAATCTCCTGGTCTGGCAGAAAAACGGCAGTGCTTCCACGCTGGATGAGTTTTCCCGCCTGGACGAGGAAGAGCGGCAGGATATCCTGGACTATCTCAGCGAATTCCAGCTGTATGAACAGCTGCAGGTGAACGGACAGAAATACCTGCTGGTGCATGCCGGGCTGGGCGGCTACCGGCCGGACCGCCGTCTTGATTCCTATTCCCCGGCGGAACTGCTCTGGACACGCGCAGATTATGAAACATGTTATTTTGATGATGTGCTGGTGATCAGCGGCCATACGCCGACCCAGCTGATCGAGGAAAACCCCCGGCCGGGATATATCTACCGGCATAACAACCATGTGGCAATTGACTGCGGGGCCTGCTTTGCAGGCGGGCGGCTGGCGGCGTTCTGCCTGGACAGCGGTGAAGAATTCTACTCGTCTGAACGTGAGGGTGAGGAAAACGGATGAAGCATCCGTTTTTTTGTTGAATAATACGCCGGGAGAAGATGATATATAATTTACATATAGCAGAAAGTATAAAAACAGGAGGTTGATCATGTCATTGCTCAGCAGTTTTTCTCTGGAAGGAAAGAATATCATCGTCACCGGGGCCAGTAAGGGAATCGGCTATGGCGTAGCCAAGGAACTGGCTGCGGCCGGGGCCAGAGTTGCCCTGGTTGCCCGCTCAAAAGCACTGCTGGAAGAGTGCCGCAGGGAGATTGAGGCAGCCGGCGGACAGGCAGACGTATTCACGGCTGACCTGCGCAGTGTGGACAGCATCCGGGCCTGTGTGGCTGAAATCGAAACGGCATACGGCCACATTGACGGCCTGTTCAACAACGCCGGCATGGGCAATCCCATTCCGGCCTGCGACGTGACGGAAAAAGACTGGGACGAGATGATGGATCTCAACCTGAAAGGGGCATTCTTCTTTGCCCAGGCCGCCGCTGCCGTCATGCGGAAAAACGGCGGGGGCCGCATCTGCATGATGTCTTCCCAGGCCGGGGTTGTCGCCATTCCCGACGAGAGTGTTTACTGCACGTCCAAGGGCGGCATGAACATGCTGACAAAGGTTCTGGCGCTGGAGTGGGCCAAGGACAATATCAACGTCAATGCGATCGGGCCGACATTCATCTATACCCCCGGTACGGCTGAACGGCTGGATGATCCGGCGTTTCGAGAGAGTATCCTGGCGAAGATCCCGCTGGGGAAACTGGGGACGATCAGCGACGTGGCGGCGGCAGTCATCTATCTGCTGAGCGACGCTTCGGCCATGGTGACGGGAACCCTGCTGCTGGTGGACGGCGGCTGGACCCTGGAATAACAGGAAGACACTACGGAACCGCAGACCGGCAGCCAGGCCGGTCTTTTTTCATCTGTGCAATCTTAAACTTTTTACTGTTGCAATCTATAAGTACAGATAATACACTTAGTACAGATAATACAGATTGGAGGGGTGAAGAGATGTTCCTGCTCAATCTTGCGAGCAAGATTCCGATCTATGAACAGATCAAAACACAGATTCTGCGGTTCATCGAAGCGGGGGTGCTGAACCCCGGGGACCGGCTGCCGTCTGTCCGCCAGCTGGCCCAGGACAACGGCATTAATCCGAATACGGTGGCCAAGGCCTACGCGGAACTGGAAAAAAGCGGCTATGTGTACAACATGCCGAAGAAAGGTGTCTATGTGGCAGAGATCGACATCGCTGCCGGGCATGAGAAACAGATCCGCGGTGTGCTCGAGCCGCTGCTGGCCGGCGGCATCACAAAGCAAGAGATTCTCAATGTGCTTGAGGATCTCTGCGGGAAGGAGGAAACATGCTGAAAATCAGTCATTTATATAAGAGCTTCAGTGATAAGGATGTCCTGAAGGATCTGAACCTTGAGGTACAGGATGGCTCCATCTTCGGTCTGGTCGGCATCAACGGGGCCGGCAAGTCCACACTGCTGCGGCTGATTGCCGGGGTTTACCGCGCTGACAGCGGCACGATCACCCTCGATGATCAGGATACATACACAGAAGCGGATGCCCGGGGCAGGATTGCCTTCGTCTCGGATGAGCAGTACTTTCCGCTGGGCAGCACAATCGATTCGCTGAAGCTGCTGTATACATCCATGTATGACTTTGACGAGGAAGCTTACCGGAAATACCTGGACATGTTCGAACTGGATCCGAAGATGAGCGTGCCGAATCTCTCCAAGGGCATGAAGCGGCGGGTATCGCTGCTGTTTGCCCTGTCCATAAAGCCGGAACTGATCCTGCTGGACGAAGCCTATGACGGCCTGGAGCCGCTGGCCCGCCTGCGGTTCAAAAAGGCCCTGACCGATCTCATTGAGGATGAACATGTATCGGTGATCATCTCCAGCCATAACCTGAAGGAACTGGAAGATATCTGTGATTCCTACGGCATCCTTGAAGACGGCCGGATCATCAGCTACGGTGACCTGCTGCAGTCCAAGGAACAGATCAATAAGTACCAGGCGGCATTTACGGAAGAACTGCCGGAGGATGCCTTCAGCGGCCTGGATATCCTGCACCGGGAAAAGCAGGGGCGGGTCTACAACCTGGTCATCCGCGGCGCCCAGGAGGATGTTACGGATGCCCTTAACGCCCTGCATCCGGTGATCCTGGATGTCCTGCCCGTCAACTTCGAAGAACTCTTCATCTATGAACTGGAAAGCAGAGGAACAAGATATGAATAAGAAGTATTTCAGTTATCTGCTGAAAAACAGAAAAGTCGCGGTCGTCTTCTTCTTCGCGATCTATCTGGGCATTTCCCTTGCCCCGTATATAGACGCCGGCAATGCGCGTGCTGATATGTACACGGCGGCGACCTCGTTTACCATTTCCCTGATCCTCAGTGTGATCATGACCTTCTGCCTGCCGGTGCTGCAGTTTGCCTTCGTGCACAGCCGGCGCAGCACGGACCTGTATTTCGCGCTGCCGGTCAGCCGGAAGGAACAGCTGATCACCAGCCTGGTCTTCATGTTCTGTGTGCTGTTCGGCTGCTATGCCCTGACAACCGGGGCAGTCTGGGTGATGTTTGCCCATGCCATGGTCAGAAGCCTCAACTATGCGTATGTCCTGCTGCTGGGCGGCCTGTTCATACTGGAAATGCTGATCATCAACAGCTTCCTGTATCTGATTGCCAACAATTCATTTGACGGCATTGTCATGATGGGGGCCTATACCTGCCTGGCGCTGCTGGTATATGTCGCCTTCAGCAACTGCATCAGCGACCTGGTGGCCGGCTACAGCATGGACGCGTTCCGTTCCGCCCCGGGTGCCTGGCT
>JAFOIT010000087.1 GCA_017420585.1 Solobacterium sp. | reverse complement strand
CCCTCAGGACATTCGTCAACCTGTTCCAGATCGCCGGGGCAGACAAAGTATACTCCATCCTGCATCTGGATGGTTTTCCGGACAACAGCCTGTACAAGACACAGTATCCGCGGTATGCCGCCATTATCGGCGGGAAGCCGTTTATCCGCCTTTAAACATTCCGGCGGGCCGAACAGGAGACCGATCAATGCATATTGTTTCTGTAATTATCCCTGTGTATAACGTAGAACGTTTTCTTCCTGCCTGCCTGGACAGTGTGCTGCATCAGACCCTGCCGGATCTGGAAGTAATCTGCGTTGATGACGCTTCACCGGACCGCTGCGGGGAAATACTTGATGCGTATGCGGCCGAAGACAGCAGGGTGAAGGTTATCCACCTGCCGGAGAATCACCGTCAGGGTTATGCGCGGAACAGGGGCCTGGAACAGGCTTCCGGCAGGTATGTCTATTTCCTCGATTCCGACGACATGATAGAACCAGAAGCGCTGGCGGAACTGACCGGGCTGGCGGACAGGGATGCGCTGGACGCGGTGTTCTTTGATGCCCGCAATGTATTTGAAAGTGAAGAACTGAAAAAAATCTATATACCGCCGGCATCGCCGCGGAAAGGGAACTACCGCGATGATGTATATACAGGCATTGACCTGATGGACGCGTTTACCCGCCAGAACGAATGGACCTGTTATCCGCAGCGGATATTCTGGCGGCGGGATTTCCTGCTGAAGGAAGGCATCCGCTATCCGGAGGGGTGTGAGCATGAAGATGAATTCTTTGCGTTTGCGGGCATTCTTGCGGCAGAGCGGGTCAGGTATGTCCGGAAACAGTATTTCATCCTGCGGGTGCGACCGGACTCCGTCATGACCAGTCCGGCAGCCCCGAAGAATTTCCACGGTTACCTGATGAACTATTACTATATGAACCGGTTCCTTGATGAACGGGGCATATATACCTACGGTGCGGAAGTGTGCAGCGCCAGGATGTATGAGCGGGCCATGATGCTGTATCAGAATCTGAAGGACAGGTTCAACCTGCAGAAGATGTTTGCCGGTGAACCGGACAGGACAGTCTGGCAGTTTTTTTCCTGGTACCTGCGCACCGAGACCGGGGAGAACGGGTATAACGCCATGGATCCGGAAGTGCTGGACAGGATCCGGCAGTACCGGATTGCCTATATCTTCGGCACCGGCCCCACGGCGCAGAGAGTGTGCCGGAAACTGGAGCATAACGGCATCCTGGTGGGGAGTTTCCTGACGGACGGTCACAGCGGCCAGCCGCCGGTGCTCATGGGCCGGTGCGTACAGAACATAGAGGAAGCGGATCTGCCGGCTGATGCCATTGTGGTGGCCGGGGTGAAGATGATGTACTGGGACAGCGTCCGCGCGATGCTGGAGGAAAAGAAGATCAGCTGCGTATTCCACAGAAAAATATGAATGAACTTACGTATATCCTGAGCCGTTTTGAGGAGCACTTTCATTCCCTGAAAGGGCGGAATATTGCCCTGTATCCGGGCCGATACCGGGATGATATCATCCGGCATTTTGGTCATGCGTACAAGTTTCTCTGTATCCCCGGGCCGGCAGGCATGGAAGCGGCAGAAGGTGCCGAAGCGGTCATCCTGACCGATCCGCGGCAGGCCGGTGAGCCGGATTTTGCGCAGGTCCACGCGTTCTGCGAAGCAGGCGGGACAGCGCTTCTGGATCTGTTCGGCCTTGACCTGATCGCCGTGCACAGGGAACTGGCAGGCTACGGCTACCTGCCCATATCCGGCTGGAAGGCCCTGCTGGAAGATTATGATGTCATCAGCATGATTGCCCCGAAGATCGCGGTGAAATACCTGAAGATGGAAAAACGCTGGGTGCTGCGCCGCCGCTTCCGCATCATGTATGACTGGATGAAGAGCCGGGGAAAGGATATTGTCCTCTTCTGTGAAGAGGATGAACAGGTCAGGACCCTGGCGGAAGAAGGAATTGATACCCGGGACTGCGTGCGGGTGCAGGCAGGACGGGGACAGGCCTATCTGGAGACAGCGGAACGGTATGCCGGGAAGAGAATCATCCATATCGGTGTGGACGTGGTCAAGGACGGCATCCTTCCCCGGGAGTACGGCATGGATTCACGGCTGAGCCGGGGTTTTGTGTTCGACGGCCGGCTTGTTTCACCCGCAAAGGACCTGTCATGGCACGCTGACCGGAAAGCGCTCATTGACGCCATAGACAGCCATGACATCATTTCCTTTGATATCTTTGATACCCTGGTCAAGCGGCTTGTCCTGCATCCGAAGGATGTCTTCCTGATGGTGGAGGAACAGACCGGGCTCACCGGATATGCGGACTGCAGGTATGAGATCCAGACAACCATCCCCCAGTCATCCCTGAAGGAAATATACGGATATCTCGGGGAACGGATGGGATATGATGCGCAGACACTGGCCATGCTGTGCGAAGCCGAACTGCAGACAGAGATGAAGGTGATCGTCCCGCGGCAGGGCATGCAGGAAATCTTCATGTATGCGAAACAGCGCGGCAAGACCGTGATCCTGGTCAGTGACATGTATCTGGACGCGGCGTTCATGGAAACGCTGCTGGCGAAGAACGGCATCACCGGCTATGACGCCATGTACCTGTCCTATCAGTACAGAAAGCTCAAGCATGAAGGCCTGTATGAAGAACTGTCCGGATGGATGAAGGATGGCCGGACGATCCTCCATATCGGGGACAATCACTACGCTGACGTTGTCTCGGCAAGGCGGTACGGCATTGATCCGTGGCTGATTCCGAGCAGTCTGGACATGGCAAAGAAGAACGGGTATGCGGAGGTCATAGCGGCCAGCCGGACACTGGCGGAGCGGAAGCTTCTGGGCCTGGGCATCGCCCTCGGTTTTGACAGTCCGTTCGCAAACGACCATGACGCAGAGATTGCGGATATGATTCTGACCCCGCTCATCATGGGCTACCTGCAGTGGGTCTGCGGTGAGATGGCGGATCGGGGCTATGATTTCTGCCTGTTGTGTTCCCGGGACGGCTGGATCCTGCAGCAGGCATATGAAAAACTCCGCCGGCAGAAGCCCGGCAGCCTGCCGCCGGCCAGGTATATCTATACCAGCAGGCACGCGGCCTATCTGACCATCATGGATGACTTTAATATGGCGAAGTATTTCTTCGATCTGGACAAGTTCAGGGACGATCCGCCGAAGATGCTGCGGCAGATTCTGTGCCTGCCTGCGGAGGAAATCCTCCCGTATCACGGGGAATCCACAGAGGAATACTGGCATATGCATGCCGATGTGATCAGCCGGACAGCACAGCAGTTCCGCCGGAATTACCGGAAGTATCTGGAGAATGAAGGCGCAGCGGACAGAAAATGCGCCGTGATGGATTTTGTTTCGGAAGGCGGCAGCCAGATGATGCTGGAGAAACATGTCACCGGGAAACTGGACGGATACTACATCGGCATCCCGGAATATGTCTACAAATATGCCGGAAACATCCGGTATTATCTGGACCATGACCTTATGGACTACAATACGGAACTGAAACTGGAGGTATATTTCACTTCCATGGAGCCGGCAGTTGACCATATCGGGGAAGATGGCCGGCCGGTGTTCACAGCAGAAACCAGAAGTGAGAAAATGCGCGGCCGGATTGAAGCCATGCACAGCCGCATACAGGAAGCGCTGGACATGTATCTGGAGTGCCTGTACAGCCCGCGGGACATCATCGGAAAAGAACTGATCTTTCAGCTTTGTTCCGTCATAAACAACTACCGGCCTGACAATGAGTATTATGATGATATGTCAGGAACGATGATCGGGTCAGGGCAGGAACACTGATCTGCACATGGGAGACTTATGGAACAATTGGAAAAGCCGGAAAACACAGCCGGCCGGAAAGCAAACCTGCTGTTTGTGACCTCATCACTGTATTTCGGCGGGGCACAGAAAGTAACATTTATCCTGGCGGATGCACTG
>JAFOIT010000086.1 GCA_017420585.1 Solobacterium sp. | reverse complement strand
GATGCCAGGGTCACTGCTGCAAGAAGCCATGTAGATCACTACACAAGCTTGTGTAGACCTGAAAAAACACCGGATAAAGCACGGATGAATCCCGACAGTCGAATAAATAATTACAAGCTGTAGATGGGTTTAAAACAACGTCCAGAACGGCACAAGAGAAAGGAAGGAAATAAACCGTAAGATAATCACAGATATTAACATGCGAATCACTGAACTTGCCGAAGACTACATGAAAGCCAGCGAGAAACTGAAGCAGGATCATCAGCATGAAACAGACGGAACAGATGAAGCCGGATATAAAACAACTGAAGCTATGAATGATATCGAAGAACAACGCAAACAGGTGGTAGAACAGCAGGCTAGACAGATCAGAGCTTAGAACATCAGCGAGGCACTGAAAAGCCGAACAGGATCCAATCTCACCAGATGCATTGAGAGAACTGACAAATGAATTACTTGAGATTTGGCAAGCTGTCAATGAAGGGCATAAGAAGAAAATCTATAGGCTTCGGACCAATGGTCTGCCCGAAGTTTGACGAATGTCGGATTTCTGGTCCTCATCAAGCATAAGGGACCTTCTATGGAAAAATTCCGTGTATTGATGGACGAAGAAGCGGACGGCATCATCTGAATGGGAAACCTGCATGAAAACTGACGGCCCCGGCATAAGGGCTCATGAAGAAAAGACCGTTTTGGCCACAAAAGGTAAGTATATATACTGCCCGGAAACCATGACGGTAATATGAAAAAAACTGCCGCAGCAGTTTTTCGTATTTGATTCAGCGCTGTTTTCCCCAGTAACACAGGGATATCATCCCCGGACCGGTATGTGTCCCGATCACTGCCCCGACCTGTCCGATTTCTATTTCTGCTGCCGGGAAGGCATCCTGAACTTGCCGGCGCAGGGCTTCTGCTTTTGCGGGATCATCGCCGTGACAGATGAGAACGTAATTGCTGATATCCGGAGTCCATTCCCGCGCCATCTTTTCAACCATGACTTTCAAGGCGGCTTTTGTCCCTCTTGGAGCACCGATGACTTTGAGCCGGCCATCCGCATCAATGGTCAAAAACGGTTTGATATGCAGTGCAGTTCCGATTTTTGCGGCTGCCGGGTTCAGCCGGCCGCCGGCAACCAGATGCTCGAGGACATCTACGGTAAAACAGACGCCGATTCTCAGACACTGCTGTTCCGTCCAGGATGCGAGTTCCTCCATGGGACATCCCTGCAGTTTCCTGCGCATCGATTCCCGGGCCAGAAATCCCTGCGGAGTCGAACCGTTTTTCGTGTCCACACAGATAATTCTGCGTTCCGGATAGCGGCCGGCAATATCATCGGCAGCCATGACGGCACTCTGAAATGTTCCGGACATTCCCGAAGAAAAACAGAGATAAAGAATGTCGAGACCCTGGGAAAGATACTTCTCAAAATAGTCAGAATAAACAGAAGGGGTGATCAGCGATGTCCGGACGTGACTGCCGTTTCGCTGCCGTGTGTAGAATTCCTCACAGGTGATACCGCCGCAGCCATAGAGATATTCTTCTCCGTCTATGGTTACCTGCATGGGAATGATATCGGGAAAAGACGACCGGATATCCGCATGATCCGCAGCGGCATCTGTAAGGATTACATAATCATTCATTTACTGCCTGTTCCGGCTTTCTGCCCAGAGCCGGTCTGCCGCAGGTGACCAGGCGTCTGCGTAGGCTTTTGTTTTTTTCGTAACATTTTCGACATCTTCCGGAGATTCCGGATCCGTGGAATGAGCACCGGCAGCCTTTACCATCTCCTGAAGCTTTCCGCAGTTTTCCAGCATCGGGCAGGGCTTCAGCATATTTTCGTTAAATGGAATATTATCGTGGTACTGCATCATCATCGGACCCTGCAGTGCTTCCAGCAGGGTTTTTTCCCGGATGTTGGAATCGGAGTAGTGAATAAACACGCAGGGGTCAACATCACCGTTGGCATTAATGTGCAGATATCTTCTGCCGCCGGCAATACAGCCGCCGACATACTCTGCATCATTCTGGAAATCAATGGCAAACAGCGGCTTTGTGGCCCGGTACTTCCGGATCCGGTGATACATGCCGATCCGCTGTTCCGGTGTCGGCAGCAGTTCAAGATGAGCGTTGTTGCCGACCGGCATATAGTGGAAGAACCAGACGAAATATGCGCCTTCATTGATCATGAGATCATAGAACTCTTCTGAAGAAATCAATTCATAATTCTGACTTGTATAGCAGGCTGAAATACCGTATGGCAGCTTTTTCCGCCGCAGCAGCTTCATGGCATCAATGACATGCTGGTAGACACCGAGACCGCGCCGGCTGTCGGTGGCACCTTCAAAGCCTTCCAGGGAGATGGCCGGCACAAAGTTGCCGACCCGGAGCATCTCATCCGCAAATGCTTCATCAATCAGCGTACCGTTGGTGAAAGCCAGGAAGACACAGTCATCATGCTTCTCACAAAGACGGATCAGATCGGCTTTTCTGACCATCGGTTCCCCGCCGGTATAAATGTACATGTATATACCCAGTTCCTTGCCCTGACGAATGATGTCATCGATTTCATCAAAAGTCAGTTTGAGCTTATTGCAGTACTCTGCTGCCCAGCATCCTGTGCAGTGCAGATTGCAGGCACTGGTCGGATCAAGCAGGATT
>JAFOIT010000085.1 GCA_017420585.1 Solobacterium sp. | reverse complement strand
GCCGCAACCCCCCTGTTCGGCTGGTCAATGACCCGGATCCTGTCATCCCTTTCTGCCCATGCGCGGCACCTTGCCAGCGAACCATCGACAGAGCCGTCATTGATCAGGAGGATTTCCAGTTCCTGGTAAGTCTGATTGACAACGGTTTCAAGGCATTGATCGATATAATCCTCGACGTTATAGACCGGAATGATAACAGTAATCCGTTCATCCTGCGGTGTCATTCTGCGTCTCCCCGTTCAGTTCTTTCCGCATCTGCCGGTAATCTTTATCCGTGCTGAAAAGCACGTCTCCGGCAAAATGCGGTTTTCTCATTTCCGGCGGCGGCAGCTGCATGTAGTTCCCGTACATCCGGGTCAGAAGATCATTGTATTCTTTGGGAATCTTTATCTCGAGCCCGTCAAAGACTGCCGGAATGAACTCCCGCCATTGATCATGCGTATATTTCTCAATAAACATTGCCCCGTCAACCGTGCCCATCTTCGCAGCCGCAGCCGGGTCCAGCCAGAAATGCTTTTCGACCATGTCCGCAAACCATACGCGGAAGGAACGCGGCAGGCAGTATGCAAGAAGATTGATTTTGCGCCACCCGGCATACTGAAAATGAATATGCCGCAGATATTCCATTCTCACCATGGACTTTGCTGTCTGGATCATGAATGTCTGCAGGCGTTTCTGCCAGTTCTTCTCCGGCACGCCGATCATCGGGAAGATGTCCACATAAATGCCCCAGCTGGTATCCAGGTCTATCCGTGAACGGGTTGTGAATGTCGTATTCTTTTTTGTCAGCTGCATCCAGGTGATACGGCAGTATTTATCATTCCGGAAGGTTACGAGGTCATATTTGTCCCCCATCTCAGCCGGGAATTCCGCAAGAAAGCGGTAATAATCCGGCAGCGGCATGGTCAGATCCAGATCGTCATCCCAGGGAATAAACCCCTGGTGCCTGACTGCCCCGAGCAGGGTCCCGCAGTATACGGAATATCTGATCCCGTGTTTTTCACAGAACGTATCCACATCTGCCAGCATTCCTTTCAGAACCTCATGAAGTTCTTTTATTTCCATATCAGTACCTCTTCAGTTCCTTCACTTCTGCCCCGTCCAGACGCAGATAACCCCAGTTTTCCTTCTCCCACTGGATCTGCCGGGCAACTTCGCTGTATGTGTGGATAAAAGACAGTCCGATAACCCGGTCAACATTCAGATTCGTGCCGGCATCGTCACGGACAAAGAAACAGTAGATTGTATTGTATGTGGCATTCGTAAACCGGGATATATCCACTTCCGCTTCCAGTTCCACGGTCTCCCCGGCCCGGCAGTCACAGATATCCTCAAGGAAATATGTTCCAAGCTTGTTGTTGTTCAGGTCCGAAACTTCAATGCGGAGGGACAGGCCCGGCACATCATCTTTCACATCCAGCACCATGTGCAGACGCATCTTTTCATCGCCGCGGAAGATAATGGTGTCATGGTCGATATATTCAGCAGAGCGGATCCGGATCCGGTTGTCAGTCAGCCATTTCGGGCGGCTTTCACCTGTATAGTTCCTGAAAATGTTTTCCTGCCGGAACTGGTTCAGATAATGCTGGATGGCAGTCTCTACAGGGCCGTCAAATATGACTTCGCCGTGGCTCAGGACAATGCACCGGCTGCAGAGCTGCCGGATCTGGTTCATGTTATGACTCACGTAAAGCACCGTTCTGCCTTCCTCCGCAGCTGTCTGCCGCATGCGGGCAATACATTTGTTCTGGAAAGCGACATCACCGACTGCCAGTACTTCATCCATGATCATGATCTCACTGTCCAGATGGGACGCGACGGCAAAACCGAGTTTCGTGTACATGCCGCTGGAATACCGTTTGACCGGCGTATCGATGAATTCCCGCAGTTCTGAGAATTCGATGATCTGTTCCATCTTGGCGTCGATCTCAGCCTTGTTCATGCCGAGAATCGCCCCGTTCATGTAGATGTTTTCCCGGCCGGTCAGTTCCCCGTTGAAGCCGGTTCCGATCTCCAGCATGGAGGTAATACGGCCGTAAAGATCAAATGACCCTTCTGTCGGGATCGTTACCCGGGACAGAAGTTTCAGAAATGTACTTTTGCCGGCCCCGTTCTCACCGATGATACCGACTGTCTCGCCGGCATAAATGGTTGCCGTAACACCCTTCAGCGCCCAGAAAACCGCATTGGGATCTGCGGCAGTGCCGCCGATATGCCGGTTGGGATCTTCCTTCCCCCGCTTTGCGGCCCACCAGCTCTGCAGTTCGTGCTGCAGGGTAGTACCATTGATCTGGCCGAGCCGGTACCGTTTCTTCAGATTGTCTGCCTGAATCATGACTTTCCGTTCCATACCGTCTCCTAGATCGTATCCATAAAGCTGCGTTCAATGCGATTGAACATGCTGATGCCGATAAACACAAAGACCACTGTAAAAAGCAGTGACGAAACAATCTGCGCCGGCAGGACACTTCCGGTGCCGAGCACCCAGTGCCGGAACAGTTCCATCGCTGCCGTAACGGGATTCCACAGCACCATCTGCCGCAGGATCCCGCCTTTCAGCAGTGAAAGCGGATAGACGACCGGCGTTCCGTACATCCACAGGTGTATGCCGAAATTGACCAGAATGCGCAGGTCGCGGTACTTCGTCGTAAAGCTGGAAACCAGGATGCCCAGCCCCATGGCCATCACGCCCAGCCACAGCAGGATCAGCGGGATCAGCAGCCAGGTTGCAAACGGAATTGTCATCCCATGCAGGCTGTACCAGAGACACAGGCCCGCCAGCATGAGAAACTGCACCAGGAACTCGACACAGGACAGCAGGATATTTGATATCGGTACGGTCAGCCGGGGAAAGTATACCTTGCCGAACATGTTGGCATTGGCCGCAAATGTATCAGCCGCCCGGTTGAATACAGTGGAAAAATAAGCCCACAGGCCGTTGCTGGCAAGATAGAACAGAATCTTGGGCAGTCCTTCCGTGTCAATACCGGCAACCGTACCGAAAAAAACAGTGTACATGAGGCTGGTCATCAGCGGCGACAGAAGCAGCCACAGCGGCCCGAGTACCGTCTGCTTG
>JAFOIT010000084.1 GCA_017420585.1 Solobacterium sp. | reverse complement strand
GCCGCATGTAGCGGTAGAAGAAGGTCAGCAGCAGGATCTGGATATGCGAACCGTCATCATCCGCATCGGTCATGATGATGATCTTGCTGTAATTGGAAGCCTGATAGTCAAAGTTCGGCCCCACCCCGGCATCGATCGCATGAATCAGGGTGTTCAGTTCGAGATTCTTTTCAATCTCGCTCATGGTGCACTTTTCGGTGTTCAGCACCTTGCCCCGCAGCGGCAGGATGGCCTGGTAACGGGAATCCCGGCCCTGCTTGGCACTGCCGCCGGCCGAATCACCCTCAACCAGGAACAGCTCCTTGTGTGCCGCATCCCTGGTCTGGGCCGGGGCCAGCTTGCCGGAAAGGATCTTTTCATTCCGGGTTGTCTTCTTTCCCTTGCGGGCATCATCACGGGCCCGCCGGGCTGCTTCCCGGGCCATGGCCGCCTTCATCATCTTGCGGATCAGCCGGACACTCTGCTCGCCGTTTTCCTCCAGCCAGTAAGCCAGCTTGTCCGCCACCACGGCATCGACTGCCGATTTGGCCTGCGGGGTGCCGAGCTTGCCCTTGGTCTGGCCTTCAAACTGCAGGATCTCCTCCGGTACGGACACGGAAAGAATCGAGGTGAGCCCTTCCCGGACATCCCCGCCTTCGAGGTTCTTGTCCTTTTCCTTCAGCAGGCCATGGGTTCTGGCATAATCGTTGACAGCCTTGGTAAAGGCCGACTTGTATCCGACCTCGTGTGTACCGCCGTCGATGGTGCGCACCAGGTTGACAAAACTATACGTGTTCTCCTGGTAGTCATCGGTATACTGGAAGGCACATTCAATCTTGATGCCCTGTGATTCCCCGCTCAGCTTGACCGGGTTCATCATCGGGGTCCTGTCTTCCGTCAGATAGTTCAGGTAGGCCGTCAGGCCATCATCATAGCAGTATGTTTCACTGGCGGTCCGCCGGCTTCTTTTATCCGTCACGGTCATGGCAATGCCGCTGAGCAGGAACGCTTTTTCCCGGGCCCGCTCACAGACCGTATCAAACTTGAAATCCACGGTCGTGAAGATCGCCGGATCCGGCTTGAAACGGACTGTGGACCCGGTCCGGTTTGTCCGGCCGAGATCTTCCAGCTTGCCGATCTTCTGATCACCGTGCTCAAAACGCATGCGCACCAGCCGGCCGTCATGGGCAACCTCGACTTCCAGCCACTCACTCAGGGCGTTGACCACCGAGGCGCCGACCCCGTGCAGGCCGCCCGCCGTCTTGTATCCGCCTTCGCTGGTAAACTTGCCGCCGGCATGCAGAACCGTAAAAATAACCTGCAGGGTATTCACGCCGCTTTCATGCATGCCTGTCGGCATGCCGCGGCCGTCATCCTGTACCGTGCAGGATCCGTCTTCTTCCAGGGTAATGCTGATTTTCCTGCCGTACCCGTTGATTGCCTCGTCGATGGAATTGTCCACGATTTCCCAGATCAGATGATGTAGGCCGCGGCTGTCCGTCGAACCGATATACATGCCCGGGCGTTTGCGGACAGATTCCAGGCCTTTCAGAATCTGAATACTGCTGTCATCATAGCGCTGTGTTTCTGTCATTCAAATCTCCTTGTTAACCGGCAATATTATACCAAAAATTACCACCCTCTGCTCACTGTAAAAAGCAGTCCCGCCAGGGCCCCGGCCGCCTCGGACAGCAATGCTGCAGGGCCGATCCGATAACCGCAGTAACGGCAGCGGCCATGGGCACGGATATAGCTGATGACCGGGATCAGGTCGGCCGGTTCCAGCACCTGTCCACAGTGCTCGCAGACACTCCGCCCCCACACCGGGCGGTGATGTTTCAGCCGGCTGATCATGCAGCAGGCAAAACTGCCGAGGCAAGCCCCGCTCAGCATGTTCAGAAAGAGAATTCCCATATACTGATATTATTCACGGCAATCTCCAAAAACCCCGCATTATGGTAGAATAAACCCTGAGGTGAGGCGCTATGAATACTCTGCTTGCCATCGTCATCAGTTATCTCTTCGGATCTGTGCCGTGGGCACTGGTTATCGGACAGGTTTTTTATCATAAGGATATCCGGAAGGAAGGCTCCGGCAACCTCGGGGCCACCAATGCCGGGCGGGTACTGGGCAAACCGGCGGCAATCATCGTTACCGTACTGGATGCCCTGAAGGCCTTCCTGAGCATGCTGATTGCTTCCCGGCTGGCTCCGGAAGCGGTCATCTATGCCGGCCTGGCCTGCTGTGTCGGTCATTGTTTCCCGGTCTTTGCCCAGTTTCACGGCGGCAAGGCCGTGGCCACGACCTACGGCTATTTATTGGGCATTGTGTCACTGATGACCGGGCATTGGTTCTGGCAGTTCCTGTTCCCGATCCTGTGCTTCTTTGTCATCCTCTACCTGTTCAAAATGGTATCGGTTGCCAGTATTCTTTCCGTTCTGGCTGCCGTTATTTCCAGCTATGCCCTGAAGTGCGATCTGAGCATCTCACTGTCCCTGACGGCCCTGTGGCTGTTTGTCACCTACCGGCACCGCAGCAACCTGCAGCGGGTCATGAACGGCACCGAAAGCAAAATCAAATGGATGGGCTGACCCATCCATTTTTTTCTTTTTCCGGACAGTTTACCGGCTGTCCTTTTTTTCACCGATTTTTTCCGTTGTCCACGCATCCACGGCCTGCCGCAGTGCCCGCATGTACGGGATTTCATCCATCTCCTTTTTCCCGTATGTGTACTGCAGGTCGTATTCCAGCGGCAGCCATGTGTCCAGATCCGATTCATTGTGCGAGATCAGCGCCTCGATCCGGTCCAGGGTCTTGTACAGTTTTGCCTCAGGTGTCCGCTGTTCCTTCATCTCGGCAAGCAGGGCCTGCCAGCTTTCCTGCTGCGGCAGCGGGAACGAGGCCACCCAGGAAGCGTACAGTTCATCTTCCGTTACCCGGGCCCCGTCGGTCTTCTCAAACGTCGGAATATCCCCGGTGAAGGCTTCCCCCAGGTCATGGATCAGGCACATGCGGATCACCCGGTCCATGTCATATCCGGCGAATTCCTCTTCCTCGCGCATGAGCATTGCCATCAGGGCAATCCGCCAGCTGTGGTCAGCCACGCTTTCGCGGCGGTTTTCTTCCGTCCAGCAGTGTCTGACGGCTGTCTTCAGTCTGCCTGCGGTCTGCAGGATTTCCAGCATCTTTTCCGGTTTCAGCCTCTGTACCTC
>JAFOIT010000083.1 GCA_017420585.1 Solobacterium sp. | reverse complement strand
GCATAGACTTTATGACGGTAACGGGACGGATCTTTCATACCAATTACCGGCTCTACTGCGTGATGCGGAAACAGTGCCCTGATCTTCTCCCGTTTCAGTTCCAGCTGTTTTTCATATTCCATCCCGATGTAATCACACCCGCCGCAGCGGGCTGCCACCGGACATTTCAGTATCATAATTCCACCTCATCCAGAGAAGCCGCTACCCGGTCATAACCGGCTTTCAGCACTTTCAGTGACTGATGCCCCTTTGCGATCAGAATACAGTCTTTTACCCCCAGGGCCCGGGCCGTATCCAGATCATGCAGGCTGTCACCCAGGTACAGGCAGGTTTCCGGATCTGTCTTTGACTGTTCCAGCCATTTCAGCGCCATCTCCGTCTTGGATCCGGCCAGCAGGTTGTCAATGCCAAGGATCTCATCAAAATACTGCGCGATCCCCAGCTGTGTGCACTGGCGGATCAGCTTGTCATGCTGGCAGGCGGAAAGTATCACGTTCCGGTTTCCGCTTGCCTTTGAACGCTGTATGGCAGGCAGGAACTCCGGCATCAGGCCGGCTCCGTCAAAAAGCTCGTCATACCGCTCATTGAATTCGACCGAGATATCATCATAGGTCTCGTTTTCAAACGTATACCCGATGTAATAGTAATAATCAATAACAGGAAAACCGAAGTGGTCCAGATATGTTTCCCGGTCTACCGGCCAGGCCGGCATATTGCGTTCTTTCAGCATTTCATTCTCGATCTGCAGACAGATGTCCAGATCGTCAAGAATAGTGCCGTTGTAATCCCAGATAACTGTTTTCATGAATCATATTCTAGCAAAACAGGGTCATATTAGAAAGAATCTCAGTTCATTACAAAAGAAAAGCTTCCGGGAGATCTCCCGGAAGCTGTTGATAATATCCAGCTGCTGTTCCGCCTTATCTCCTGAAGCCGGCTTCATTGAGTGCCGTAACAAAACGGACAGTGCAGGCAACCCCGGTCGGCAGCGCGTCTTCATCCACATCGAAATATGTGTTGTGATGCTCAGCCCCGGAACCAAGTTCGCCATTGCGGATGCCAAGATGCATGAACGCCCCCGGATACTTTGTCAGATACTGGGCAAAGGTCTCTGTCGCGTACCACGGCTCATGGTCAACAACCGTTCCTGCCGGCAGCATCTCCCCGAATGCCTTGACCAGGATGCCGGACACTTCCGGATCATTGATGGTCGGCGGGAGTACTTTATCAAGGTCCGGCAGTTCATCAACCGTACAGCCGTACATATCCGCCGTATCCTTCGCGATCCTGGTGGCCAGGTCCACAGCCTTCAGCCCCTCTTCCATGTTGAAGAAGCGGAACGTGCCCAGGACCTTGCAGTCATCCGGGATGACATTGCCGACGGTACCGCCCTGCAGGGAGGTCAGGCCATATGTGACTGTCTCACCGGCCTTCACCTTCTGGGTCAGGGCTGTCGCAGTGTTAACGACATAGTTGGCAGCGCAGATGGTCGGATTGATGGAAAGGTCAGGCCGTGAACCATGACCGCCGCGGCCATGGAAATGCGGCTGCACCCAGCTCATGCCCGCCATCCGCGGACCGGGTGCGACACACAGTGTGCCGGTATCCATCGCGGCATAGACATGGATGCCCCAGACCGCGTCAATATCCAGATCTTCCAGCGCCTTCAGCATCGCCGGCCAGCCGATATTTGTCTCTTCTCCTTCTTCAAAGCACAGGTAGATGATGCCGCAGAGATCATCCTTGTGCGCCATCAGGATCTTTCCCGCGGTCAGGCACATGGCCATATGGGCATCATGGCCGCTGGCATGACATGTGGTATCCGGTGTATCACTGCGGACAACCCGCTCATTCTTCAGATTGCAGGCATTCTCGGGTACAGGCAGCCCGTCAATATCCGCCCGCAGGGCCAGATGCAGGCCCGGTTTGCCGGTATCGATTTTGCCGATCAATCCGGTTCCCGGAAGTTCAATAAACGGGATCCCGAGACTATTCAGTTCTTCTTCAAGCCGGGCTCGGGTCTTGAATTCCTGACCGCTGATTTCGGGCATCCGGTGAAATGTCCGGCGCAGTGTACGGGTATATTCCTTCAGTTCACCTGCTTCCTGACAGATCATTTCTGGTGTAAGCATACTCAATCACCTCTTTCCAATCATATGCGTATGCTGGTGCAGATTCAGTATATCTCTTTTTCGCTCCTGCCGCTCTCAGCAGTTTTTAATGATGTCAAGCCACAGGACTGCCGAAGCATCACTGGGCATGTGCCAGTCACCGCGCGGGCTCAAATCGATACTGCCGACTTTCGGGCCGTCCGGCATGCAGCTGCGCTTGAACTGCTGGCTGAAGAACCGCCTGTAGAAGCGCAGTGCTGCTTCCTTCATGTCCGGCTTGCGGATTTCCGGATAGGCAGCCATGGCCAGGCCGATAACCTTGTCCGGGGCATAACCGTACCGCAGGGCCTGGTACAGGAAGAAATCGTTCAGATCATACTTGCCGATCTTTTCCTCTGTCTTCTGAGCAATCCTGCCCTTCTTATTCGGGGTCAGTTCCGGGGAGATCGGCGTACCGATGACAGCCTTGAGCACATCATGCAGTTCCTTGTTGCCGCAAAGATCCGCATAACTGTCGCAGATATGGCGGACCAGGGTCTTGGGCACATCCCCGTTGACATCATACATGGACATGTGGTCACCGTTGTATGTGCACCAGCCAAGCGCCAGTTCCGACAGGTCACCGGTGCCGACGACCAGGCCGTTTTCCATATTCGCCACATCCATCAGGATCATGGTCCGCATGCGGGCCTGGGCATTTTCATAAGCGGTATCCCCTTCACCCTGATATTCCCGCGGATGGCCGATGTCCATCAGGTGGCTTTCCACGGTATCACGGATCGGGATTTCCCGGCTCTCAACCTGCAGGGCTTCCATCAGCCGCAGCGCGTTGTCTTTGGTCAGATCGGTTGTATTGCCCTGGCTTGGCATGGTGATGCCGATGGTGCGGATGTCCGGCAGGCGCTTTTTCGCTTCATGGCAGACAATCAGCGCCAGCGTGCTGTCCAGCCCGCCGGATACCCCGATCACCAGGGTGCGGATGCCGGTCCGTTTCAGCCGGCCGATCAGCCCGGCAGCCTGGATCCGCAGGATCTGCATGCTGCGCTCTGCCTTTTCCGCATAGTCAGCCGGGACAAACGGCAGCCGCTGCGGCTGGGCCTTTTCCCTGACCAGCATGGTCTTGAGTTCATTGACCGTCATCTCCGGCTTGCCGCACGGCTTTACACTGACCGGGACATGCCGGTACCAGGTGCTGTCCGCTGCCGCAAAGGTATTCTGCGCGTAACGCTCATGCATCAGTTCTTCCAGATCAATCAGGGCCGTGATCACATGACTGGCTTCCGGCATGATGCTTTCGCCTTTGAGATGGCCGTTGGCCGCAAGCAGGGCTTGGCCGCTGTACACCAGGTCGGTTGTGCTTTCATCATTGCCGGCCGAAGCGAACACAAAGGCACATCTGCCGGTCCGGCTGGCATGGACAACCGTATGCCGCCGGTATTCAGCCTGGCGGACCGCTTCTTCAAAAGCCGCCGGAACGGCAATGATCTGGGCACCTGCCATGGCTGCGTGCATGGCCGGGCTGTCCGGGACAAAGAGATCCTCAGACAGCAGGGCCCCGATCACCGCGCCGCTGACCGTATCTTCCGCCAGCACATCAATACCGAACGGCACCGGTACACCGCCGATCATGATTTCCCGGCCGATGATCTTTTCGCCGGAAGCGAACCAGCGTCCCTCGGCCTTGGAACCGTATGCCGGGATAAAGCTCTTCGGAACAATCCCGGCGACTTCCCCGCCGCTG
>JAFOIT010000082.1 GCA_017420585.1 Solobacterium sp. | reverse complement strand
GGGATATTATCTGAACCGGCAGTTTCAGCCGGCCGAGATCATGGTTCTTACAGATGCCGTCCAGAACTCCCCTGCTATCTCCCGGGACCAGTCCGACCGTCTGTCCGCGCAGCTGAAAACCCTGCTCAGCAGCGAACAGCAGAAGCTCCTGCCGGCCGCATCCGCAGCCGAGGGCAAGACCGATAATCCGAATGTGATCCGCTATATTGAAATCCTTCTCGAAGCCGCTGCCGGGCATCATCTGGTGGAGTTCCGCTACTATGATGTCTCCGTCAACCGCCAGAAAACATACCGCCGCAGCCGCCGCAGCTATCACCTGCTCCCCTGTGCGGTCATGAGCAGCCAGGGCCGCTATTACGGGATCTTCCGTGACCGGAAACACAGGGATTTCGCGGCCTACCGGATTGATAAGATGGAACACCTGCAGATGCTCGAAGATACTGAAGAACCGGTTTATTTCGACATGGAAGCCTGGAAGCGGACATCCTTCGATATGTATCACGGCGATGCCGTCACGGTTACTGCCGTATTTGACCGGTCGCTGAGCAATGTGCTGTTTGACCGCTTCGGCCAGGACATCATCATCAGCAATGTCACGGACACCGGCTTTACGGCTTCCATCCGCACGGCCGTCACCCCGACCCTTACGGCATGGTTCCTGCAGTTCTACGACCGGATTACCATCCTCCGGCCGGCCAGCCTGATCGCTGCCCTGCAGGATATTGCCGCTTCGATAAACAAAACTTACGGTGAAAGGAGAAACGAACATGGATCCGAAGAAACTGGAACAGCTGCAGAAAATCATTGATGAAGGAAAACGGATCGTATTCTTTACCGGGGCCGGTGTTTCAACCGACAGCGGCATTCCCGATTTCCGCAGCCAGGACGGTCTTTACAACCAGGAGTACGACTACCCGCCGGAAACGATCATCAGCCGGAGCTTCTTTGATGACAATCCGGAAGAGTTTTACCGTTTCTACCGGGACCGCATGCTGATTCTGGATGCCGCCCCGAACGAAACGCACAAACTCATGGCCAAGCTGGAAGAAAAAGGCAAGTGCCTGGGGGTGGTGACGCAGAATATCGACGGCCTCCATACAGCTGCCGGCTCGAAACATGTGGATGAGCTGCACGGCTCCATCCTGCGCAATTACTGCATGGACTGCGGGGCCTTCCATGATGCCCTGTATATCAAGAATTCCACCGGCATCCCGCGCTGCCGGGTCTGCGGCGGCATTGTCAAACCGGATGTCGTCCTTTACGAGGAGTCCCTCGATTCTTCCGTCATGAGCAGCGCCATCCGCAAGATCGCCGCGGCTGATGTGCTGATTGTCCTGGGGACTTCGCTGGTAGTCTATCCGGCCGCCGGCATGATCCGGTATTTCCAGGGAGACCACCTGGTCCTGATCAACCGCTCAGCCACCCCGTATGACGAAAATGCCGACCTGCTGATCCAGGCCAGTTTCCGTGAGGTCTTCCCGGCCATCAGTATCGAGGACTGATTGTGATCAAGGCTGTACTGCTTGATATTGACGATACCCTGCTGGATTTCAACGCCTGCTCACGCTGGTCCGCGGAGCACGCCGCAGCCGCCTGCGGGGTTGAACTGCCGCCGGAAACCATGACCGTATTCCGGCAGGTGACAGACAGCCTGTGGCATCAGGTGGAACAGGGCCGGATGACCCAGCAGGAAGTCCGGCAGCGGCGCTGGGTAATGATTTTCCGGGAGCTCGGCATTGCCGCGGACGGCCTGGCTTTTGAGCATGAGTTCCTGCGCTGGCTTCATGACAGCTGCATCCCGGTGGAAGGCGCCGGTGAGATGCTGGCCTCCCTGGCGCAGTTTGTCCCGCTGTATGCGGCCTCCAACGGCCCGCTGGAGCAGCAAACAACCCGGCTTTCCCTGGCCGGCTTCCTGCCGTATTTCAATGATCTTTTTGTCAGTGAAGTCATCGGCTATACCAAACCGGATCCCCGCTTTTTCTCCGCCTGTCTGGAACGGCTGGGCCTGCGGCCATGTGAAGTCATCCTGCTGGGTGATTCGCTGACCGCTGACATCCGCGGGGCCATGACGGCCGGGCTTTTGTCCTGCTGGTTCAACCCGGAGCGGAACGCAGAAAAAAACCACCCGGACTATACCATTTCCCGGCTGGCTGAATTTGTCCCGCTATTAAAGAAACTGACGGCTGCTACAGAATCCCCAGATGCTCCAGCAGGATTTTAACCCCCATCAGAATCAGTACTGTTCCCCCGAGGATCTGTGAGCCTTTCTGAAACCGGCTGCCCAGCAGGGCACCGGCTTTTACGCCTGTAAAGGACAGCAGCCCGGTAATAATCCCGATGGATGCGACCGTCGGCAGCAGTCTGACATTGAGGAACGAAAACATGACCCCGGTGGCCAGGGCGTCAATGCTGGTTGCGACAGCCAGCGGCATCATGGCCTTCCAGCTGAAATCCGGCACTGCCGGTTCATCCCCGAACGCTTCCCGGATCATATTGATGCCGATCCAGCCCAGCAGGATAAACGCAATCCAGTGATCCACGGCCGTAATGTAATCCTTGAAGGCCATGCCCAGCAGATAACCGATGGCCGGCATCAGTGCCTGAAAGCCGCCGAACCATACCGCCGCGCTCAGGGCCTGACGCCCGGTGGCTTTTCCGGAAGCCAGCCCCTTGCATATGGATACCGCAAAGGCATCCATGGACAGACCAATCGCTATGACAATTACTTCCCACAGTTTCATCGACTCAAAAGCCTAACATGAACCCTGAGTGCAGGCAAGAAAAAAAGAATTCCTGGGAATTCCTTTTACTGGAGTTTATCCAGTTGTTTTTCAAAGTAATCTTTCGCCTGGTCAAAGGTTGTTTCAAGTGCTACGGCAAATTCTTCAAATAAATACTGTTCTGCCTTGCGCATATATTCGCCGTCAATGGACGCCAGTTTCTTATGGGATTCAAGCCGTTCCTTATTCCGGAGATATGATGTCTTGATGATCCGCATCAATTCTTCCGGTTCGTCTCCCTTCAGCAGCGCCGCATACTGGCTCTTCATATTTGCCGGTTTGTTTTCCAGGCATTCGATCGTATGAAAGCGCCCGATCAGACGGTCGATTTCCTCTCGCGTGATCAGGTCCCGCAGATGCCCTCCCTTGTTGGCCACCGGGACTTTCATACGGGTCGACCCATCCTGCAGACTGTACGGTTCCAGGATATAGCAGTCTTCCCCGGTAAGGTCTGATGTGCACTGGCCGACGACCCGGCACACATTCCTTCTGTAAACAACGACATCATCGATTTTATACATGCACATCCACCTGCCCTTCTATAACTGATACATTAAAATAATAGCATATTATTGCTGTTTTTTCATGTTTTCGTCGGTTCAGGCAATCTGCAGGAGGAAGAATTTCAGGTAATCTGTTTCATCAATTCCAAGCATGACCGGATGGTCCGGGGAAGCGTGTCTTTCCTCCACCAGGCGCAGCCCGACACCGGCATCACCGGCCGCCCGCTGCAGCATCTCCAGAAAGTCCTCCGTATGCATGAAATGCGAGCACGAGCAGGTCACCAGGTAACCGCCCCGGGGCAGGATCCGCATGGCCAGGGCATTCAGCCGCTGATAGCCGCTGCTGGCCCGGGCAAAGGTCCGGCGGCTTTTCGTGAAGGCCGGCGGATCGAGAATGATCAGGTCATAGGCAGCGTGCTTCTGCAGCTGTTCTTCCAGATAGGCAAAAACATCGGCTTCCACAAACTGAATATCATTGAAGCCGTTCAGTGCCGCGTTCTCTGCCGCCAGGTCCAGGGCCCGCCGGGAAATGTCAACCGCCGTCACAGCCGCAGCCCCGCCGGCAGCCGCGTTCAGGGCAAAGGCCCCGGTATGGGTGCAGCAGTCCAGCACCCGCATGCCCGCAGCCATCTTCCGTACCGTCAGGCGGTTATATTTCTGATCCAGGAAAAAACCTGTCTTCTGGCCGTTTTCCACATCCACCATGTAGCGGATCCCGTTCTCCGTGATCGGGAATACCGTCTGTTCCGGCACGGCGGCGCCATGTACATACCAGCCCTTTTCCAGGGGCAGGCCTTCTTTCTGCCGCAGGGCGCCCTCGTTGCGCTCATAGATGCCGCGGACCGTGACCCCGCGCTTGGCAAGGCCGCTGATCAGGGCATCGTAAATGACTGTCTTGCGCTGTTCCATGCCGTAGGAGAGCACCTCCGCCGCAAGAATATCGCCATACCGGTCCACCGTGACCCCCGGCAGCCCGTCCGCTTCACCGTGGATCAGCCGGCAGGAGGTGAAATCCTCCCCCATTACCTTTTCCCGGTAAGCCAGGGCATATTCTGTCCGCCGGGCAAAGAAGGCATCGTCAAAGACCTCATTGGCATTGGCCGACAGCAGCCTGATACGGATCTTCGACTGCTCGCTCCAGAGCCCGGTCCCCAGATAATGATTCTTCTGGTTCATCACATCCACCAGCGCCCCGTTGGCGATTTCCTGGCTGCCGGATGTGATTTCCGTGTCATATACCCAGGGATGGCCGGCCCGCAGCCGGGCTTCCTGCTTTTTCGTCACCTGTACAGCCGGGAAGTTTCTTTCAGTTTTCATGTTCCCCCTCTTATGCCGCGGTCCGGTCAATGATGGCCAGGACGTCTTTCACCGAAGGCATGTCCGCCAGGTCGGCCGCGTAATGGGCATACCGGACCGTACCGTCGGCCGCGACAACAAACAGCGCCGGAAGCTGCTGTTCATTTCCTTCATAATCACCGTGTTTGAAACCCTGTTTCCGGGCCGCGTTCAGTTTGGCCATGGTGCGGAAAATATTGCCGGCCAGGGCCCGCGTGTTCCGGGCCGGGCTGATCTCCAGCTGCCGGTAGAATTCCATTTCCGGGTCACAGATGAATTCCAGCGGCAGCGGGGTTTCCTGCAGGGCCTTCCGCATGTGTTCCTGATCACTCTGCAGGACAACAAACACCCGGGCATTGCGGTCCTTGAATTCCCCGATATGGGCGGCGATGTCATGAATATCGAGACGGCATACCGGGCAGCCGATATAGCGCAGCACCCAGAATACGGTCGTGCCGTTCAGAACTTCGCCTGTGGTCACATTATCTTCGAAAACCGTCCGGAAGGTCATTTCCGGAAAGCGGTCGCCTGTCTTCAGTTTCATAATCCTCTTCTCCCTGTCCCGCCGTTTCCGCAGGACAATATTATTATATCAGCAGGTATCATTTTCCGGCTGTTCCTGTTCATTCCTGCTATAATAATTGAGCACTGCAGGAAATATAAAAATGGTATTCAGCACACTGACATTTCTGTTTGCCTATCTGCCGGTCGTTCTGCTGGCATATTTTATTGTTCCGGCCCGGTTCCGGAACCTGGTTCTGCTGATTGTCAGCCTGTTTTTCTACGGCTGGGGCGAACCGGTCTATGTGCTGGTCATGGTGTTCTCCATACTGATGAACTGGCTGTTCGGCAAGCGGATTGCCCGCGCGGCTGATACGGACCGGGAAGCGGCGAAAAGAGCCCTCATATTATGCCTGGCAATGAATCTTCTGCTGCTCGGCTTCTTCAAATACACGGATTTCCTGATTGACAACCTGCGCCTGCTGGGCCTGACCGGGCTGAAGCCCCTGCACATCCGGCTGCCCATCGGCATCAGTTTCTATACTTTCCAGACCATGTCCTATCCGATTGACTTGTACCGGAAACAGACAACCGAACAGAAGAGCCTGGTCAGTTTCGGCGCGTACGTGTGCATGTTCCCGCAGCTGATTGCCGGGCCGATCGTCCGCTATACGGACATCGCCGCCCAGCTTGACAAGCGCTCGATCAGGATCGAAGACTTCAGTGCCGGGGTCCGGAGGTTTACCGCCGGGCTCTGCAAAAAGGTGCTGCTGGCCAACAATTCCGGCGCCGTATATGAGGCCATCGCGGCCCTGCCGGATATGCAGCAGAGCACCCTGACAGCCTGGCTGGGCATCATCTGCTTTGCCTTCCAGATTTACTTTGATTTCAGCGGGTATTCCGACATGGCGATCGGCCTGGGCAAGATGCTCGGCTTCGACTTCCTTGAAAACTTCAATTACCCGTATATATCCGACTCGGTAACGGATTTCTGGCGCCGGTGGCACATGTCACTGAGCTACTGGTTCCGGGATTATGTCTATATTCCCCTGGGCGGCAGCCGCAGGGGCCTGGCCCGGCAGATCCTGAATCTGCTGATTGTATGGTTCCTGACCGGGTTCTGGCATGGGGCAGCGTGGAATTTTGTCCTCTGGGGGCTGTTCTACGGCTTCGTGCTGATCCTGGAAAAGGCCTTCCTGCTCCGGCTGCTCGGGCACCTGCCGCGCTTCTGCCGGCATGTCTACACCCTGCTGGTCGTCCTGATTGCCTGGGTGCTGTTTGCCTTTACCGATCTTTCCGCGGGCCTGCATTACCTCGGCCTGATGTTCGGCTCTGCCGGCGTCCTGGCCGATCAGATGACCTGGTTCTATTTCCGCGGCAATATCTTCCTGCTGGCCGCCTGTGCCCTGGCTTCGACACCTGTCGCCGTAAAGCTGCGGCCGGTCCTGGACCGGGTGCGCCCGCTCATGCCGGCCGTCACCCTGCTGGCATTGACGGTCTGCACAGCCTTCATTGTGGACGCGTCCTATAATCCGTTCCTGTATTTCCGGTTCTGAGTATGAAGAAAAGTCTGAGTGAAAAACTGACGGTCCTGGTCTTCCTGATCTTTATCGGGGGTTTTTCCGTTGCCAACCTGCTGGCGGAAAAGAAGACCTTCTCCGAAAACGAAAACCGGAATCTGGCCCCGGCCCCGGCCCTCACCGTGCCGTCGCTGTTCGGCGGAAAGTTTGACGATGAATTCGAGACGTGGTTCTCCGATCATTTCATCAGCCGGGACAGCTGGATCGAACTCAAGGCTTATCTGAGGAAGGAATCCGGTTCCCTGGAAAACAATGATGTATATTACGCGGCAGACGGACGGCTGATCCGGACGTTCAGCACCTGGCGGGAAGCGTCCCTGCAGCAGAATATCGATACGGTCAATGCGTTCCTGGAGGACAACCGGCTGCACGCGGCCATCATGATCGTGCCGACGGCCTCCTACGGCCAGCGCGGCTCCCTGCCGGATAATGCCGAAATCAGCCAGCCGGCCCTCCTGGACCGGCTTGAAGATGCCTTTGCCGGGCAGACCTTTGTCCGCGTCGATGACCGGATGAACGGAACCGACGACCTTTACTATCACACGGATCATCACTGGAACCATGCCGGGGCGCGGCTTGGCTATGAGGCCATTGCCGCACAGGTCCTGCACAAAGAACCGCAGGCCTTCACCTATACACCGGTCAGTGATTCCTTTTACGGCACCATGTACTCCCGGTCCGGCGCCTTCTGGGTACAGCCGGATACGATTGTGCGCATGGACCCGGTACAGCCGCTGAACGTCGAAGTGGCATATGACAACGGTCAGACTACTGCCTCCCTCTTCATGCCGGAACGGCTGAATGAAAAGGACCAGTATACCTATTACCTGGACGGCAACCATGCCTTTCTGGATATTCATACCGATGCCCTGGGCGGCCGCAAGGCCCTTGTCATCAAGGATTCGTTTGCCCATATCCTGCTGCCGTACCTGGCGGCCGAATACAGCGAACTGCAGGTGATTGACCTGCGTTACTACCACTCCCCGGTGGCCGAACTGGCGGCCCAGGCAGACGATATCTACTTCATCTACAGCCTGGATAATTTCTGTGAAGACCCGAATCTGATCTTTCTGAGGTAGAACCATGGAACTGGAATTCAAGAAATTCGGCATCAACGGGGAAGGCATCGCCTATTCCGGCAAAAAAACCGTATTCTGTCCGGGTGTTCTGCCGGGGGAAACTGCGGAAGTCAGAATCACCGAAGAGAATACTTCTTTTTTGCGGGCGGAACCCGTAAGGATCATCAAGGCAAGCCCGAAGCGCAGACGCAGCCGGCTGTCCGCCGAGGAGCGCTGTGAAGGCTGTGCGCTGGCTCTGCTGTCCTATCCGGACCAGCTGCAGGTGAAAAAACAGCTGCTGGCGGAAACGTTATGGAAATACGGCCATGTGCGCAGTCATTTCATCCGCGATGTCCATGCCAGCCCGCACCGCAGCCATTACCGGACAGCCTGCAAGCTGCCTGTTCACGATTTTCACGGGCAGCTGGTCAACGGCATGTACGAGCCCGGAACCAATCATTTTCAGGTTATCCGGGACTTCATCTCCCATACACCGGCACTGGAAAAACAGCGCCTGCGGGCTCTGGATATCCTCAACCGGCACCGGATGAAAGCCTTTGATGCCCGCACCGGGCACGGTATCCGTTACCTGGTCATCCGCGCCCTGCAGGATCAGACGCAGATTACCCTGGTCACCGGCAAAGACCAGCTGCCGGCTGACATGATCCGGGAACTCTGCGGCGATGATGAACAGCGGGCCGTATTCCAGAGCATCAATGACCGGAAAAAGTCAGCGGCGGTGTTCGGCACCCCGGCCAGGCTGCTGGCCGGCCCTGATGCCCTCTGCGCGGAAATCGGAAACATCCGGATCATGCTGGCGCCGGAAGCTTTCTTCCAGCTGAATAGTGAACAGGCTGCCGAACTGTACCGGACAGCGATTGCCAAAGTCGATCCCTGCGGCCGGCTGGTTGAGGCCTACTGCGGCGCCGGCGCCATGTCGCTGATGGCTGCGGACAAGGCTGAAGAAGTCATCGGCATCGAAAACGTCCGGGAAGCGGTTGAAAATGCGGCGGAAAACGCCCGCCTGAACGGTGTTGATAACGCCAGGTTCCTCTGCGCGGACGCAGCCGCCGGACTGCGGCGCCTGGTACAGGAAAAGGCAGTTGACACCCTGCTTGTCGATCCGCCCCGCAGCGGTCTGGATGACGCCATGATCGAAGCCATCATGGCTGCGGATATCCGCAAGATTATCTATGTTTCCTGCAATCCGGCGACCCTGGGGAAGAATCTGAAAATCCTCAAGCAGCGCTATCAGGTCCGCACGGTCATTCCCTTTGACATGTTCCCGCAGACCCCTCATATAGAATCCGTTACGGTTCTGGAAAGAGGCTGACATGAAATACAGAATCCATCCCGGCAGGCTGGAAATCATCATCGAAACACTGGACGGCATTTCTGATCTTGGCGCGCTGTTTGAGCGGCTCTGCCTCTCCCGCAAAGACCGGTATCTGTATCTGCAGGAAGGCCGGATCACCGTCAACCGTACACCGGTACGGCGGGCAGATACTGTCCTTGCCGCCAATGACCGGCTGCAATTCCACCTGATCCCGGAACAGCTGGACAGGACCCCGGCCGCGGAACCGTGTGAAGTGATTTACAGTGATGATCTGATTTATGTCGTGCACAAGGAACCGGGGATGATCATCCATGATGACAGCGATGACTGTCTGGCTGCCCGGGCTGCCGCCTGGCAGCAGCTGCAGGGTCTGGATGTCCCGGTGCGATATATCCACCGGCTGGACCGGGAAACGTCCGGGCTTGTCCTCTTCAGCAAGGTTCCCCTGCTGCAGGGCTGGTATGACAATGCCCTCCTGAACCGGAAGATCAAGCGCACCTACCTGGCCATCAGCCGCGGTTCCATGCCGGCCGGCCAGCACCTGCACTTTACAGATGCCATCGGCAAGGACCGGCATGTCAGCGGCCGCTACCGGGTCTCTCCGTCGGGAAAGCCGGCGGCCACCGATGTTGTATGCCTTGAGAAAAAAGGGCCGTTCCGGCTGCTGGAATGCACGCTGGAAACCGGCCGGACGCACCAGATCAGGGTGCACCTGTCCGCCCACGGCATGCCGATTGTCAATGACCCGCTTTACGGCATCCCCGAACCCGGATTCCGGCATATGGGGCTCTGGGCCTGCCGCCTGCAGACCGGCAATCCCTTCAATGCCGAAACCATTACCGTAACTGACCGGATACCGGAAGATTTCCGGCAGTTCAAAACAGCTGTTCAGTTATAGAAAAAAACAGGACCTCGTCCTGTTTTTTTATTCGGCTTCGTCCGGGTTTGTCGTGACATCAATCCATTCGGTATAACCCGAATACTTCTCCATATCCGGAATTGTCATGCGGATTGCGGAATTCCCGCTGCCGCAGGCCGGATACACATGTTCAAACCGTTTCAGGGAATTGTCCAGATAAACCGTGCATCCTTCCTTGAGGCCAAACGGGCATACCCCGCCGATCGGGTGTCCGGTCAGTGCCTCAACCTCTTCACCGTGCAGCATCCTTGCCTTGGTGTGGAATCTCGCTTTGTATTTATGATTCTGGATCCGGGCATCACCGGCCATGACAATGATTACCGGTTTATCGTCAACCAGAAACGACATTGTCTTGGCGATTTCCTTTCCTTCACAGCCCAGGGCATGGGCAGCCAGTTCCACGGTGGCACTGGACTCATCCAGCAGGATAATCCGGTCTTCCATCCCGAACTGGCGGAAATAAGCCTTTACGGATTCAAGCGACATATCATTGTTCCCCTTTCAGTCGTTATACCAGGCCAAGCCAGGCCTGCAGTTCATCGTATCCCCCGTGCGGAATATCGTCAAGGGGCAGGTTGTGCCGGTTGAGCAGGCTGTCGGTCAGCAGGAAGACTTTCATGCCCACTTTAGCTGCCGGGACATCTTCATCCGCGTCATTGCCGATCATGATGCAGTCCTGCGGCCTGATCCCGAGGGTTTCCGCCACTTCGGCAAAGTACTGCGGATTCGGCTTGCAGGTCCGGCTGGTTTCATATGTTGTATACAGCTCAAAGTCCTCCGGTTCCAGGCCGGCCCAGCGGATCCGCTGCTCTGTCGCAATCCGCGGAAACAGCGGGTTGGTAGCCAGGGCGACCCGGTATCCGGCTTCCTTCAGCAGGTGTACGGTTTCCGCCGCCCGCGGGTTGAAGCCCGTTGCCTTCCTGGCCCCTTCAAAACCCTGTTCATAGAATTCCAGGAAATGCCTGTAGCTGTCGGAAGCGGGTGTTTCAAACTGCGCATCAAAGACTTCCCAGAAGCGCTTTTCATTGGTCCGGCTTCCGTCATTGGCAACCATGGCCGCGGTGCCTTTCCACACAGCCTTGATCAGGGCCTGCGGCTCAAACCCGTACGGTCCCATCCATTGGGCCAGACAGCCGAAGTAATAGTCCGTGAACCGGTCCTGGTCCATCGGCAGAAGGGTTCCGTCAAGATCAAACAGAATCATTTTGGTCATGGGCTTCCTCTTCTTTCTGCAGCAGTTTTTCCTTCGCCACTGCCAGCATCAGCTTAATGCGGTTTTCCTGATTGACCCGGGTCGCGCTCGGATCGTAATCAATCGGCGTGATATTGGCTTCCGGGTGAATGGCCCGGATCCGGTTGATGACACCTTTGCCGGCAATGTGGTTCGGCAGGCAGCCGAAGGGCTGGGCGCAGATGACATTTTCGTAACCGCCCTCAATCAGCTCAACCATCTCCGCTGTCAGCAGCCAGCCTTCTCCCATCTTGGCGCCGAGGGACAGGATGCCCTTCGGCTTCTCCATCAGTTCACGGAAGCTGCCCGGGGCGTAATAACCGAACGAGCGCAGGGTTTCATTCATGGACATGCCGATGTGGTCCATCAGCTTCAGGGCCCAGCCGGCGTACCTCCCCAGCTTCGGATTCATGCCGTACAGCTGTGTATCCAGCTTCCAGTTGGCACAGCAGTACTGGGCATAGCCCGTCAGACTCGGCAGGTTTACCTCGCAGTCCTGTGTTTCCAGGAAATGCACCAGGTCATTGTTGCCGAGCGGGGAGAACTTCACGTAGATTTCCCCGACCACGCCGACCTTGACCTTCGGCACGATTGTCTTCGGGATCGCCGCGAAATCGGCCGCGATATCCCGGAATCTTCTTTTCATGGCCGGCAGGAGATAATTCTTCCCGTTATGGAACCAGCCGGAGATCGTTTCAATCCACTTGTCCAGACAGGTCTGGCTGTCCCCTTTGTGATCTTCATAGGCAACCGTCTGGTTATAGAGGGCCATCAGTTCATCACCGTATTCCGCTGCCGCCAGCATTTTCAGCAGCATCTTCACGGTCCAGGGCATGGCTGAGCCTTCCTCCATGCCGAGGGCATTGGCAGACGCGACCGGGATATTGCCGTAGCCGGCCTTGACCAGGGCTTTGCGCAGCAGCCGGATATAGTTGCTGGCCCGGCAGCCACCGCCTGACTGGGTGATGATCAGGGCGGTATGATCGAGATCATACCTGCCGCTGTTCAGGGCATCCAGGAACTGGCCGATGATCAGCAGGGCCGGATAACAGGTATCGTTGTGAACATATTTCAGGCCCAGCTGGGATACTTCACTGCCGCTGTTCTGCAGCAGTTCCATATGATATCCTTCGCTTTCCATGGCAGCCTTGACCAGCGAGAACTGGATCGGGGCCATGCTGGGGATCAGGATCGTATGGGTCGCCAGCATCTCCCTGGTAAAACCGGGTGTCAGATATTCCATGCTTATCTGCCCTCCGTTTCTTTTTTCTCTTCGAGGGCTGCCAGCAGGCTTCTGAGCCGGATATTCACCGTCCCCAGGTTGGTGATCTCATCGATCTTCAGCTGGGTGTAGAGCTTGCCGCCTTCCTGCAGGATCTCCCTGGTTTCATCCGAGGTGATCGCGTCCAGGCCGCAGCCGAAGGATACCAGCTGCACCAGGTTCATGTCCGGCTGGGTTGTGCAGTATCTGGCGGCCGCGTACAGCCGGCTGTGGTATGTCCACTGATTCAGGACAGCCGTATTGAACTTCGGCACCTGCCAGCTGACCGAATCCTCAGTCACCACGGCAGCGCCCTGGCGGATAATCAGCTGGTCAATGCCGTGATTGACTTCCGGATCGACATGGTACGGACGCCCGGCCAGCACAATGATTTCCCTGCCTTCCCTGCGGGCCTGTTCAATGATCTCCTGACCTTTGTCCCTGAACCGCTTCATATGCGCCCTGTATTCGTCATATGCCGCGTCCAGGGCCGTCCGGATCTCCTGCTCCGGCAGCGCCGGGAAGTATTTCTTCAGCAGCGCGGGAAACCGTTTTGTGAATTCCTCCCGCATCTCGATATTGATATATTCCTTGATGAACGGGATCGTCTCCAGTTCATAGCAGTTGTCATTCAGCACTTCCGGATAGTATGCCACAACCGGGCAGTTATAATGGTTGTCCCCGAGGCCTTCATCAAAGTTGTAACTCATGCACGGATAGAAGATCGCGTCCACTTTCTCCCGGGCCAGGGCTGTGATATGGCCATGGGAAAGCTTGGCCGGATAACAGGCCGTATCGCTCGGGATGGTTCCCTGCCCTTCCTGGTACAGTCTGCGGTCGGACAGCGGTGAGACCTTCACCGCAAACCCGAGTTTCCGGAAGAAGGTATGCCAGAACGGCAGAAGTTCGTACATGTTCAGGCACATCGGGATACCGATGGTGCCGCGTACCGCTTCCCCGGTATCCTGCATATATTCCTTCAGCGCGTTCAGCTTATAGGCATACAGGTTCAGATGCTCGTCACTGGTCCTGCCGGTCACCGGATGGTCGCAGCGGTTGCCGGAAATCAGCCGGTCGCCGTCAGCGAATGTATTGATGGTGAGCAGGCAGTGATTGCCGCAGCCCTGGCAGGTCACGGAGGTGGTCTTCTGCACAAAGTTCTGCAGCTGCTCCATGGAAAGGAACGAACTGACCGCCCGGTTGCCGCGGCGGCTGCGCCCGTGCAGGGCCGCCCCGTAGGCACCCATCAGGCCGGCAATATCCGGACGGATGACTTCCACACCCATTTCCTGCTCAAAGGCCCGCAGCACGGCTTCGTTGTAGAACGTGCCGCCCTGCACGACGATCCGGCGTCCGAGTTCTTCCGGACTGGAGCAGCGGATAACCTTGTAGAGCGCGTTTTTGACAACGGATATGGAAAGCCCGGCACTGATGTTCTCCACGGAAGCGCCGTCTTTCTGGGCCTGTTTGACCGAGGAATTCATGAAGACCGTGCAGCGTGAGCCGAGGTCCACCGGCCGGTCCGCGTACAGGCCCATCCGGGCAAATTCCTGGACGTCATGCCCGAGGGCTTCGGCAAAGGTCTGCAGGAAACTGCCGCAGCCGCTGGAACAGGCTTCGTTCAGGAAGATATTTGAGATTGCCCCGTCTTCGATCTTGAAGCACTTCATGTCCTGGCCGCCGATATCGATGATGAAATCGACATCCGGCAGGAAATACCGGGCCGCAGTAAAATGGGCCACGGTCTCCACCAGGCCGAGGTCACAGTGGAACGCATGCTTCATGAGCTCCTCACCGTATCCGGTCGCGGTCACACTGGCTATTTTCAGTTTCGGGTGGGCGCGATAGATATCCATCATGGTGTCCCGGACCAGCGGGATCGGATTGCCGTTGTTCGGGTGATACCAGGTATGGAGCAGATTGCCGTCCCCGTCTATGATGACAAGTTTGATGGTTGTGGAACCCGAATCGATGCCGATATGCACCGGCCCGACATTGTCATGGAATTCAACCCGCGGCACTGAAGCCTGACGGTGCCGGTTATGGAACTGCCAGTATTCCTCACGGCTGGCAAACAGCGGCGGCAGGCCGACATAGGTGGCCGTGGCACTGTAGTTCTTCAGCCTGTCCGCGGCCGCCAGCAGATCGATTTCCTGATCAGCGTAGAAAGCCGCCCCCATCGCTACATACAGCAGGGAGTTCTCCGGACATACACCTTTGACATTGAGGGTTTTGTCGAAACTGTCCCGCAGGCACTTTGAAAAGGTCAGCGGCCCGCCCAGGTACAGGATATTCCCGCGGATCGGCCGGCCCTGGGCCAGACCGGCAATGGTCTGGTTCACAACCGCCTGATAGATCGAAGCGGCGATATCCCCTGCCCGGGCCCCCTGGTTGATCAGCGGCTGGACATCACTCTTGGCAAACACGCCGCAGCGGCTGGCAATCGTGTAGGTCTTCTCCGCTTTCAGGGCACTGGCATCCATCTCATCCGGATCCATCTTCAGCAGGGTTGCCATCTGGTCGATGAAAGCGCCTGTCCCGCCGGCACAGCTGCCGTTCATACGCACTTCCGTACCGTTGGTCAGAAACAGGATCTTGGCATCCTCCCCGCCGAGTTCAATGATGCAGTCTGTCCCCGGGGCCATCCGGTTCGCCGCCACCCGGGTCGCAAAAACCTCCTGTACGAACGGGACCCCGCAGCTGTCTGCCAGGCCCATTCCGGCTGAGCCGGAAATGGCCATGATCGCCCGTCCGGAGGGAATATACTCTGCCGCGATGCGCCGCAGCAGTTCATCACCTTTTTCCAGAATATGGCTGTAATGACGTTCATAAACCGAATAGACGATTTGATCAGCGTCATCCAGAACCACACATTTGATTGTTGTAGAGCCGATATCGAGACCAACCCTCATGCTGTTCCTCCTGTCTGCGGAGTATTCCGCAGTTGCTGCATCTGCTGTTCCGGCTGCCCGGTCCGGCTGAAGCCGCGGAATGAAGCCAGCCACACCTGATTCCCCGGATACGGCCGGAAGATCAGCGCAGCGTCATACTCTTCCTTCTCGCCGCAGTTTGATATTTCAAATGTATCCCGCAAGCTATTGTACCCTGTTATTGTCATCCAATGCCACGTATTTTCCTCAAATGTGCTTTCTGTATGCCGCAGCACCAGCAGGGCCAGCGGGTGGCCGGCCTGCAGGGTGTTCCGGACATGCTCCGCAGCCTGATGCCAGTCCGTCCAGCCATGGAAAATACTGCCGCTGCAGACCAGACCGTGATCGGCTTCATAGCGGATAAAGCGGGCCACGAACTTCTCCGGATCCGGAAAACCGTGAATACCGGGCGTCATGTACCGGTACATCTCCTGCATCCGCACCAGATAGTCCGCTTTGTTAAACCGGGCTTCCCGGCCGTCCAGCAGGGCTTCATAGTAGGCCGCCATATTGGCCCCGGTCACCGAGGCACACCCGGCCCAGCGCTGCCATTCCCGGCTGTACCATTCCTGGTCACCGCCGAAGAAAACCGTTCCGTTTTCTTCAATCAGCGGAAATCTGCCGGCTGCCAGTTCTGTCTTCTTTTCTTCTTCCATAACTAAAAAATACCGGATAAGAACCCCTTATAATGGTATCGGATTTTCCCGCGAAAGACAACGAAGTTGCCTATGGGCATAACTGCCCGCAGCCTGTTCATCCCCTTTTTATCCTGAACTGAACGGCAGCCCGCCGGCACAAAGGAAAAAACTCCTTCCGGAGTTTTTTCAGTTTAGGGGATTTGTTTAAGGAAAGGGATCCAATTCACATTCATCGAGGCTTTATCTGCCTGCAACTGTATATTAGATAACAATGTGCGCAGAATTATCGCCGAAATATGTAAAATCGTGTGATTATCCCCTTTTTTTCTAGTCTTCCCGGAAATTGATGACCTTCGGCAGATTCAGGCCGAAATGACGGGCAATGATCCGGATAATAACGATCAGGATCGCCGGCAGCCAGATCGCTCCGGCCGGATGTCCTGCCCGGAACAGCAGCAGACTGGCGAAACCGCCGATGATCGCGGCTACAGCATAGATATCCTTGGTCAGGATATCCGGCTGATGACAGACCATGACATCGCGCAGAAGACCGCCGCCGACGCCAGTGATCATGCCGCAGAATACGCACAGGAACCCGTTGCCGTATCCGTATACCGAAACCGCTGTGTTGACCCCGACAACCGCGAAGATGCCCAGACCGATCGAGTCCATGTAGAACAGGATATCTTTATAGTCGAAATCCGAAAGGGACCGTCCGGACTTTTCCAGCCAGGCAGCCAGGCAGAACACTGCCAGGGCTGTAGCCAGGGCAATGAACACGTATACCGGCCGTACAAAAGCAGCCGGGGGAATCCGGCCGAGGATCACATCGCGGATCATTCCGCCCCCGGTTGCCGTTACCGTACCAAGAACCATGACACCAAAAACATCTGACCGGTTCCGCAGGCCGACAAATGCCCCGGAAATCGAAAAGGCAATGGTGCCGATTACCTCACAAATGAAAATCATAGAATCCATGTTATATACCTACCCTAAACGATTATAGCAGACACCTGCAGCCCTGCGTGATCTTTCTTTCCTTCAGATCAGCCCGCAGCCGGTTCAGAACACGCTTCTTGTCCCGGCTCCAGAGCGGGGCCAGCAGCAGATCCCCCAGCCCGTCACCGGTCAGCCGGTGGATGACAATGCCCGGATCCAGCGCCGCCACACAGCTGCCCAGCATCCGGATATAATCATCCTCGCTTAATGGCTGCACTTCACCCCGCAGATACATCCCGCCGAGATCCGTCCCGCGCAGATAATGCAGCAGCTGCAGTTTGACCCCGGCAATGCCGCACCGGTTCAGATGGGCAATGGTTGCCAACATATCCGTTTCCGTTTCCTGCGGCAGGCCGAGGATCACATGCACAACCACCGGGATATCCAGTTCCTTCAGCTGCCTGACGCACGCATCAAACACAGGCAGGTCATACCCGCGCCGCATCCAGCGGGCACTGCGTTCATGGATAGACTGCAGGCCGAGTTCCACCCAGATGAATTTATCCGGGTATTCCTGCTTCAGCTGCCGCAGCAGATCCATCACCTCGGCGGGCATGCAGTCAGGCCTTGTCGCAATGGATATGCCGGCAAACAGCGGCTCCCGCAGGGCAGCCCGGAACAGCCCGGCCAGTTTCCCTACCGGTGCATATGTATTCGTATATGCCTGGAAATAACCGATGCACAGCCCCTTCGGGTCTGCCGGATACCTTTCTCCCCGCAGCATATCCCGCCGGATCTGCTGGCCATGGTAGGCCAGCGCGAAATCACCGCTGCCCCCTTCATCACAGAAAATGCAGCCGCGCCTGCCCAGTGTACCGTCCCGGTTCGGGCAGGTCATGCCGGCATCCAGCGGAACCTTATAGAGTTTATGTCCGAACGTCCGGCGGCAGTAGGCCGGAAAGGAATAATATCTTTCCCCATCTGTGTATTGCATATATTTATTGTCTCACAGGCAGCCCGTTTCGGAAATTTATCTGGACAAAAGATCAGTTTGTCAGTAGAATTTTCAACTAATAGGGGGTAATTGCAATGAAGCTTATCTATGATGTTCAGGACAAGCCCGCAGTCAGTCAGCGAATAGTTTATGCATTCCAGCAGGTACTGGCAATCATGGCCGCCACGATCGCTGTTCCGATGATTATTGGCAACGGGATGAGTGCCGCTGCCGCATTGTTCGGTGCCGGTATGGGAACCCTGACTTACATTCTGTTTACACAATTCAAGAGCCCTGTATTTCTGGGCTCTTCTTTTGCCTTCCTCGGTTCGATGAGTGCGGCCTTTGCCGGAGCTGTCAGCGTGCAGGCCGGTTTTGCCGGACTGATTTTCGGGGCCTTCTGCGCCGGTATGGTCTATGTCGTGATTGCCATGACGGTCAAAGCCGTCGGAACAGGCTGGATTGACAGGCTGATGCCGCCGGTAGTCATCGGGCCGACCGTTTCCATCATCGGTCTGAGCCTGGCCGGCAATGCGATCGGCGATCTGCAGCGCAGCAGCGCCACGGGTGAAACAACCCAGATTGCCGTGCTGTGCGGTCTGATTGCGCTGTTCGTGACCATGCTGTGCAGCACCTACGGCCGCAGGCAGATCCGCCTGATCCCGTTCATTATCGGCATTCTGGCCGGCTACGCAGCCGCTGCCGTCTTCACAGTCATCGGCAATGCCACCGGCAATCCGGCCCTGTGCATCATCGATTTCTCCCCGATCAAAGCCCTGACGGCCGGTGGGATTTCACTGCATACCTTCATCCAGGTGCCTGACTTCACCTTCCTGAAAGCCTCCCAGGGGCTGGCCGACCTGGACGCCGGCTACCTCGGTACAGTCGCGGTGGCTTATGTTCCGGTGGCGTTTGTTGTCTTTGCCGAGCATATTGCCGACCATAAGAATATTTCCTCCATCATCGACCACAACCTGCTGGAAAACCCGGGCCTCAACAGGACTCTGCTGGGTGACGGCATCGGTTCGATGATCGGCGCCTTCTTCGGCGGCTGCCCGAATACAACCTACGGTGAGTCTGTCGCCTGTGTGGCCATTACCAGGAACGCCTCGGTCGTCACCATCCTGACCGCCGCGGCCGAATGCATCCTGATCTCCTTCCTGAGCCCGTTTGTCGCCTTCATCAGTTCGATCCCGGCCTGCGTCATGGGCGGGGTCTGCATGGCCCTGTACGGTTTCATCGCGGTCAGCGGCCTGAAGATGATCCAGGGGGTCAACCTTGACAGCAACCGCAACCTGTTTGTGGTCTCCACAATCCTGATCACCGGCATCGGCGGCCTGGCCCTGACCTTCGGCAGAGTTACCATCACCTCGGTGGCCTGTGCCCTGATCCTCGGTATCATCGTCAACCGGGTGCTCTCAAAAGAAGCAGAATAATATGCCTGTACAAGCGGCAGACAATGCCGCTTTTTTTCTGAATGTGATATGCTGTTTTCCGGAGATATGTATGTTTAATATTCTGAATTATCTGGACTGGCGCGGTGATCTTTCCTTCCGGGCCGCCCCGTTCAATGAAATCGACAACCTGATCCTCTGTGAACTCACATATGCCAAAATGGACGATATTTTCATTGAGGATATGACCCTGGAAGAAATGTATACAGCCTACAAGGAAGCCGGCATCTGCCAGGATGATATCCCGTTTGATCCGGCCCCGCTGCTGGAACGGGCAGCTGAAACAGCGCGCTTCAAGGATATCCGGATCGGACGTTTCGTCAATCAGTTTGACCCGGCCTCCCAGATCCAGTTTGCGGCCGTAACATTCCGCCTGGAAACAGGTCTTTCCTACATTTCCTTCCGCGGGACGGACAATACGATTACCGGCTGGCGGGAAGACTTCAATATGGCTGTCGGAAAAGCCACCCCGGCCCAGCTGGCCGCCGCTGAATATCTCAATGCGGTTGATATCCGCAAGGACAGCAGCCTGCTGGTCGGCGGGCACTCCAAGGGCGGCAACCTGGCCATCTACGGGGCCGCGTTCTGTGATGCCCGGATCCGCAACCGCATCGTCCGGATATACTCCAATGACGGGCCCGGCTTTGCCGGTGAAACCGAAGCCTCGGAGGAATTTGCCCGGATCGCCCGCCGGACGGTTCACTATGTTCCCCAGGGATCCATTGTCGGCCTGCTGATGCATACCCCGGCCACCCGGATCCTGATCCACAGTGACGGCATCTCGTTCTGGCAGCACAACCCCTATTCCTGGTCTGTGCAGAGAACTTCCTTTGACCGGGCGGATAAGCTGGAAAACTTCAGTGAGTTTATCGATTCCGTCCTGGACCGCTGGCTGGACGGCCTTTCGACAGAACAGCGGGTCACCTTCATCAACACGATCTTCAATGCCCTGGAAGCGACCGGGGTTACGACCCTCAACGAAATCAGCCACAGCCCGGCAAAGACCCTGAAAGCCTTCATGGAAGAACTGCACAAGGAAGACCCGCAGATGCAGAAGGACGTTGCCGGCATGCTGAAACAGCTGGCCCTCAGCAGCACCGGGGTTCTGAAGGACGGTATCCTGCAGCACCGGGATGCCCCGGAAGAACCGGAGCAGCCATGACGGGCTGTGCCGCCGCTGCATATCCCTGCTTGCGCACAGAAAAAGACATCCGTCAGGATGTCTTTATTCTTCGGATACATTGAAGACCAGGTCACAGTGCTCAGCCACAGCCATATTCCTGAAATACAGTTCCTCCAGCGGGATCCACCGGGAGCGGAACGCTTCCAGTTTCTCTTCCCCGCTCCGTCTGCGGATCCGCTCAAGCTGTTCCTCCGGATCGATATCCAGGAAGACAGTCAGGTCATAATACGGGCGCAGTTCCGGGTGGCAGGCATAACTGCCCTCGATGATCACAACCTGGTTCCGGGGAACCGTTACCGTATCGGTCAGGGCAAGGATCTGACAGTCAAATACACGGTAAACCGCGTCATGTCCTTCATGCAGCGGGATCAGCACCTCCTGCAGGAAACGCTCCCGGTCGACATTGCCGCCCGGTTCGGCGTAGCGCTCAGGCGTTCTCTGCTCCGGCCGCAGGAAGAAATCATCCATGGCAATCACCGGGCAGTCCAGCCGTTCCGCCAGCTCAGCGGCCAGGGTGGTCTTGCCTGACCCGCAGCGGCCGTCTATGGCCAGCAGGCAGCCGCCCTTCTCAGCCCTGACTGCTTCGGCCCGTTCAATGATCGTTTTCAGTATCTTTTCCGTAAACATGGCTATATTTTATCCTCTCTTCGCAGCTGATGGTTGAGAAATGCTTCTTTTTCGTGTAGAATACGTATTGTCCCGCGGGCGTAATTCAATGGTAGAATGTCAGCTTCCCAAGCTGAATACGCGGGTCCGATTCCCGTCGCCCGCTCCAGTCGCAGAAAAGCCGCACATTGATGCGGTTTTATTGTGCGCGGATTGCTTTTGTCATGCCCGGCCCCGCCGATCTTTGCTAGAATATGAGCCATGGATACACCTGTACTGACAATGCCGATGGCTTCTGCCCTGACGGACTGGTATCACCGCAATAAACGCACGCTTCCCTGGCGTGACACCGGGAATCCGTATGATGTCTGGATCAGTGAGATCATGCTCCAGCAGACCCGCGTTGAGGCGGTTATACCGCGTTTTCTGGCGTTCCGCCGGGAACTGCCGGATATCCCGGCCCTGGCCGCGTGTCCGCCGAACCGCCTGATGAAACTCTGGGAGGGCATGGGTTATTACTCCCGGGCCCGGAATCTGCAGAAATGTGCCGCTGTCCTCGTGAATGATTATGACGGTGAACTGCCGGCAAAGCCGGAAGAACTGATCCGGCTGCCGGGCATCGGTCCCTATACAGCCGGGGCAATTGCGGCCATCGCCTTCGGCCAGCCGGTTCCGGCTGTGGACGGCAATGTGCTGCGGGTGCTTGCCCGTATCTTTGCCGTTGCCGATGACATCCGGGCGGAAGGCACAAAAGAAGCGATACGTGCCGCTATAGCTGATTTCTACCGCCGGGAACAGGTTTCCGATGGCGGCTTCATATCTGCTTTCACCCAGGCTTTGATGGAGCTTGGCGCCCTGGTGTGCGTGCCCAACGGCGTTCCGCGCTGTGAGGCATGTCCCCTGCGCGGTTATTGTGCCGCCTTCCGGAAACAGCTGACTGACCGCATCCCGTACCGCTCCGCACTGAAACAGCGCCGCATTGTCCCCCTGACTGTCCTTGTCATCCGGGACGGGAGCCGGTTTGCCCTGCACCGACGCCCGGCCGGCGGGCTGCTGGCCGGTCTGTATGAATTTCCGAATGTGCCCGGCCATCAAAGCCGGGAAGAAGTCATCCGGTACATGGAGTCACTGCAGATACCGGTGCTGCGCATCCGGAAACTTCCAGATGCCAGGCATGTCTTCACCCACCTTGAATGGCAGATGTCCGGCTATGAGCTGACTGTTGAAAACATGGATGCCCTGCCCATGCCGGATACGGCCCTGCTGACAAAGAAAGAACTGCAGTCTTTTGCAGTTCCTTCCGCGTTTGATGTCTATATGAAATACTACGATTTGCGCTCCGCATCATCCTGAGATGCTTTTTTGGCCCCGATCCGGCGGACTTCCACCTTGCGCTTCGGCGCTTCCGTGGTCTCTTCCGGCGGACTCTCCTTTACCGTCTTTCTTCTTCTGGCCGGCCGTTTTGCCGGCTTTTTCTCTGCCGGTTCCTCCGGCTCTGCCTCCTTCTGTACGGCCTGTTCCGGCTGGAATACTTCACCGTTTTCAAGGGTCCAGGCCGAAAGGTTGTTTCCGCCCCGGTGCATCAGGAACGAGGCAGCCAGGTTCAGGTCATGGAACCGGTAGTTTTTTTCAAACTGGGCCCGGCCGTTTTCATCTTCCGACAGGACACCGATCTGCACCATGTTGAGATACTGCGGGCGCATGGACTTCATATCCTGCGGCCCGTAAGCCCGCATGGTGCTGCCGGTCAGGACTTCAATCGTATGCTGGTTGCGGTAAATCGCCTTGGCGTTGACCGTCGGTGCGTTCAGGGTAATGATGTCATCCCCGGCCCGCATTTCCGCGTGTGACCCCTCGTAAGGATAAATCTCGATAATCTCCTCGATCAGCCGGTCACAGCGTTCCAGGATATCCTTGAATACCCAGGTCTGCTTGTTCAGGATATCCTCATTCATGCGGATGTGCCGGGTGGCCGAGAGAATCTTCTTCTTGGCGTCAAAGCTCTGGTTTCCCATGCGGGTATTGTCATATTCCGCGCACAGGGTCAGGTTGCCGATCAGGTTGACATAGAAGGCATATTCTTCCTCATCCTTGGCCTTCGCCGCCCGTTTCCAGTAGGCATTGGGATGCTGGGGCATGATATGCTCGATATTCAGCCCGGACACATCCACTTTGGCTGTTGCGCCGTGGTGCTCGATCCGCTCCAGCACCGAACGCAGGCACATGAGGGAATAGGCATTGACCTCCTTGAGCTGGCTGCGCAGCTGGTCATCGGTCGGCATGGCCAGCGGCCGGCCCCGGTTGTAGTTGATCAGGTAAACCTTTGTAATCTCATGTATGCCGCTGCGGTTCTTATGATAACTGCTCATGACCGAGCGCAGCAGCTGCGGGAAATACCGGCTCAGGCTGCCTGTATCATAGCCGCACAAGGCTCTTCTGGTCATATAGGAGTCCAGCAGCCGGATCTGCCGGATCAGTGTGTCCATATCGATCACATGGTCTTCGTACAGGGAGAACATGGCCATCAGGAACGGTGCCGGCAGTCTGGAATCACTGTGCCGGTAATCCTGAAGGGCCGTTTCCACCGCCCGGTCTTCCGCCGGTCCCTGGTAAATATCCATATAATACCGGCAGTACCGGTTGATCTCCCGCAGTTTCTGTTCCCGGCTGGTCCCGGTCCGGTTCCAGTATTCCTTGAAGCCGTCGTATACATCGCGGCGGTTGAACAGGTTGTATGTCTTGGCGGCCAGGAAATAGCGGAAGAATTCCTCCAGCCGGCGGGAATCCGGCAGATACCGTTCCAGCGGTTCCCAGTACAGCCGGTAATAACGTTCCTGCACATCGCTCGTATAATTCATCAGGATATAGTTCCGGATCAGGTCCGCCGAAGTCAGCGGGGCCCCGGTCGAGTTGATCGACTCGAATATCTGCTGGGAATTGTCGTCTTCCGAAAGCGGGAATGCCAGGATATCCATCCGGCTGAGACAGTCGAGGATCTCCAGCAGGGAATAGCGGCTGTGCAGCTGCTCGATCTGCCGGAAAATATAATCATAGTTCCGGTATACCGGTGTTTCCTTTTCCTTCGTGCTGAGGTCACGCACACTGCCGTAGATCAGCCGGGCATACACATCATCATCGGAAATGACCGGTTTCAGCCGCATCCTGGCCTCTTCCAGAACATGCCGGTTGTACAGATAGTAGTCCTCGATCATGCCGGCCGTTTCCTTTTCCTTTGCCTTCAGGGCCGCGTTCTTCAGGGCCAGCAGGAAGATAAAGGAAGTTGTCAGACGCTGCTGGCCGTCTACGATCTGGATCTCCCGGAACATGGCTGCCCGCTCCGCTTCCTTGTATATGACAATACCGAGAAAGTGGCTGGCCGTCCGGTGCTCCAGCAGTCCCTTCATATCGTTGATAAACCGGGCAGTCTCTATTTCCGGATTCCAGGTGTAATTCCGCTGATAAACCGGAATGACAAACTGGGATCCCATGTGTGTCTTGATAAAGTCCGAGACATTTGTCCGGACAGGTTGTTTCATCATGCAATCAAATCCTTTCGCTTGCTTACGCAAAAGGCGCGTCAGCGCCTTTTACTGCTTCTCATCTTCCCGGATCAGAATCCTGATCGCTTCAATCGCTGCCCGGATGGCCTTGTCCGTGTCATGAACCTGCGGATTCGGCAGGCCGGCCTTGGCTCTTTCCTGGTTGGCGACGGTCAGGAGAACGGTTCCGCATCTGACCCGCAGATAGCTGGCCACGACAAACAGGGCTGCCGATTCCATCTCCGATGCCAGGCAGCCAAGCTGGACCCAGGCATCCCACTTGCGCAGCAGGTCCGCGCCGTTGGGCAGGGTCTCCGGCCGGTGCTGGCCATAGAAAGCATCCTTGCACTGGACGATGCCTGTATGATACGGTGCCTCAATGATCTGGGCACCTTCGGCCAGGGCATTGATGACATCCAGTGTGGCAACTGCCGGGAACTCAATCGGGGCATACTCTTTTGATGTCCCTTCCATCCGCACAGCACCAGTCGCGATGACCAGGTCCCCGCTCTTCACGTTCAGATCCATGCCGCCGCATGTGCCGACCCGGATAAAAGTGTCAGCCCCGACAGCTGTCAGTTCTTCCATGGCAATCGAGGCGCTCGGGCCGCCGATGCCGGTTGAAGTTACGGATACCATGACTCCGTCAAGATACCCGGTGTAAGTCACAAATTCACGGGAATCCGCTACCAGCCGCGGTTCATCAAAGTAAGCCGCGATCTTTGCACAGCGTTTCGGATCGCCGGGCAGGATCACATACCGGCCGACATCTCCCTGGCCGACGCCGACATGATACTGCTTGCCGCTGCCTTCAGAATAATCAATCATTTCTCTTCTCCGCCGCAGGGTTCAGGGTGCTGTCCACTGCCATGCCGGCAATCTTCCAGGTCCCGCCCTGCTTCATGAATGTCACCTGGAAACCGCTGTTCCAGGTTCTGGATACCTCACCGTTGGACGCATAGTAATCAAACGTCACATAGCCAACCATGGTATCGTCACTCTGCTGGATAATGTTTCTGGCTGTTTCGTTGGAGAACCGGGATGTACCGTGGGATGTGAACCATGTATTCTGCATGGTCCGGATCCGCTCATACCAGTCGCTGTTGGTAATGGACACGGCTGCCACCGCACCCAGGCTGGATTCCTGTGCCGGGAACTGGGCACAGATCTTGATATCATCGATGAAGACCCTCGCCAGTTCCGCTGACTGGGCATCCCGGCCGACGAAAATCGTATTGGAGAGAACATCATCGAGAGTTGTATAACCGGTCTGCCCGACAACCTTGATGACCGGCTTGGCCAGAAGATTTGTCAGTTCATAGCGGTCCACCTTCGGGGCCCCGGTTGTATCACGCAGGCCGCGGAAATTGCTGGCAACCACGTTTTTCTCAAGAAGGTAATCACTGGACAGTTCGATGCCGTTGACGGTGATCTTCAGACCGGCAGGCACTTCAACGATATAGTCGTTGTTGCCGGCAAAGACCGTGGAAGCCTTCCACGTGCCGTCGGCCGCCTGCAGCAGTTTCACTGTTGCCAGGTACTTGTGGTTATAGACAAGGGTGTATGTATTGTCGCCCTCTTCCGCCGGCGCGAACTCGATCCGGGATGTATCCGCGTTGGCATAGATTTCCTTCAGTGTGGCAATGTAGTCTTCCTTCGCGTTGAGGTGCGGGGCCACGACCAGCGAGTCTTCATAGATTTCATCAAAACGCTGGTTCCTGATCTTGAGCAGATAATCACTGATGGCGCTTTCCGGCAGTTTCGCTTCCGCGGCCGCGAATTCCTTCTTGGCGTTGTTGACAAATGTATATCCGCCGAAGACGCATCCGGCTGTCACCAGAAGCAGGACAAGCAGAGCCAGCAGCGTATTAATGCCTTTTCCTGTCTTTGCCATATTACTTATCCTCCATGACAATGAATGCCGTCGGCAGATGTCTGGAGCCGTACATGGATACGGTATTGTTGACATATTCGCCGTTATAGATCATAGCTGTGGAATTGCCGCCGTCCAGGTTGGAAGCCATGTAGGCACCGTAATTGAACATGACGTCAACGATATCCTGATACTTGGCGCCGAAGGACGACGGTCCGCGGCCGTCCAGGACCAGCAGCAGGAAGGTGCCGTCAGGCCGCTGCCCGATGGCTGTCCGCGGATTGAGGTACGGGACATCACCCTGGCCTTCCTTGAAGACCTGGTGGAAGTTTGTGATCAGTGTCGGCCCGAAGGTAACGCCTTCCTGGATGCCCCAGTCCAGCGCCTGCTGGCCGGTCATGCCGGAGCAGATCAGTTTGCCTTCCTTGTCGATGCCGATCACCGACTGGTATTCATTGCGCCCGCCGCTGATCAGCTTGCCCTCATGCACGACAATACCGTAAGCCAGGCCGCCGTTGCCGGTGCCGCCGGCATCTTCAAATCCGCCGGCATTGATTCCGGCAATCGCGTGGTTGTTGCGCACATAGTCAACCAGGCTCGGGGCCTGGGCACCGCTGTCCATAGCCGGGTTTACCGCTACTTTCAGCAGGTCGGAATCGTACACCATCAGCATCCAGCCTTCATAGGTGGAGCCGGTGACATGCTCAAGCCGCATCTTTTCGTGTTCCGCGTTCTCATCCGGCGCGTCAACCGGGTCCATTTCAACGGTATTGGACCGGATATTCTTCAGTTCCTCTTCTGTATAGAACCGGGAAGCGATCTTATATTCAAATGACCCTTCATCCAGCGCCCGCAGCTGTTCATGACTGTACGCCACTGCGTTGCCGGCATATTTCTCCTTCATGTAGAAATAACCGGTTCCCAGCCCGGACAGCACTGCGATCAGCAGACAGCAGCCGATCAGTGCCCCCGGAGCCATCCCCCGTTGCCTTTTATCTGCCATATATTGTTGTCTCCATTTCTGACCATATTATTATATCGTTTTGCCCTGCACGGCACAATGAGGTGCGCAGTACAGAAAAAAAATAAAATCCCGCCACAACGGGAAGGTTTTAGTGGCAGGGGTGGAGAGAATCGAACTCCCATCAGCGGTTTTGGAGACCGATGTACTGCCATTGTACGACACCCCTAATAAAAATGGTGACGCGTACGGGATTCGAACCCGTGAATGCCGCCGTGAAAGGGCGGTGTGTTAAGCCACTTCACCAACGCGCCATCGTGGTGCTTTTGAATAATACCATACTCTTCTTCTGAAAACAACAGATTTTTGCAGGAAATATTCAAAAGCACCTGTTTTCGGTTATTCGTCCGCTTCCGTTTCTGTTTCTTCCTTGACCAGCCGGCCGCAGAGCCCGGTCAGCTGCGCAATCCGGTCAGCCAGGTCATCTGTATATGCCCCCGGGCTGACCCGCCAGACCCAGTTGTTTCCGAGCGTCGACGGTGTATTCATACGGGCCTCACTGCCCAGGCCGAGGAAATCCTGCAGCTGGATGACAGCAATTTTCGCCACACTGGTATAAGCCGTGCGGATCATGCCCCAGTGATACCCTTCCTGTTCATTCAGGCCCATGTACTGCCGGGCCAGGTCCGTGCTTTCCTTCGGGGTGTTGGCCATCCATCCCTGAACGGTGTCATTGTCGTGCGTGCCGGCATAGACGATGCAGTTTTCCGTAAAATTGTGCGGCAGGTATTCATTGTCGGGATCGTCCGGGTCAAAAGCGAATTCCAGCACTTTCATGCCCGGATAGCCGGTTTCCGCCAGCATCTCCAGGACATCCGGCGTCAGGAAGCCGAGATCCTCGGCAATGATCTGCATCTCCGGGAGCTGCGCTTCCACCGTCCGGAAAAAGTCGATGCCCGGACCCTTCTTCCAGACCCCGTTGCGGGCCGTCTCTTCCCCTGCCGGAATTGCATAATAGCCGGCAAAGCCGCGGAAATGGTCAATGCGCAGGACATCATAGAACCGCAGCTGCTGGCGGATCCTGGCCGTCCACCAGGCATAGCCGTCTTTCTTCATCGCCCGCCAGTTGTACAGCGGGTTGCCCCACAGCTGGCCGTCCGCAGAGAACCCGTCCGGCGGGCAGCCGGCCACTTCCTTCGGCTTCCCCTGCCGGTCCAGCTGGAAAAAACCCGGGGAAGACCAGGCTTCCACACTGTCGGGAGACACATAAATCGGCAGGTCGCCGATAATCTCGATACCGCGCTGGCCGGCATACTGTTTCAAGGCAGTCCACTGCATGAAGAAGAGATACTGCACACTCTGCCAGAACATGATTTCATCTCCGTGTCCGGCCGCAAAGCGTTCCAGTTCCCTTGCGTCATGCCGGCGCAGTTTGTCCGGCCATTGCGTAAACGGCTGGCCGTCATATACCTTCTTGGCGGTCATGAACAGGGCATAGTCCCGCAGCCAGTCTTTTTCCTTCTCGGCAAACTGTATTACATGCTGCGGGTCTTCTGCCAGCAGCCGCGCTACCGCCATCCTGAGCACCCTGTCCCGGTACTCATACAGGGCATGGTAATCCACCCGGCACGGGTCACCGCCCCAATACAGCCATTCATACTCTTCCTTTTTCAGAAGGCCGCGGTCAGCCAGCAGGTCCAGGTCAATCAGATACGGATTGCCGGCAAACGAAGAAAAGCAGGAATACGGCGAATCCCCGTATCCGGTCGGGCCCAGCGGCAGTATCTGCCAGTATTTCTGTCCTGCCCGGGCCAGGAAATCAACAAATTTCCGGGCCTGTCTGCCCATTGTGCCGATGCCGTACGGGCCGTCCAGCGCACTGAGCGGCATAAGTATTCCAGCCGATCGTTTCATATTCATGATCCTCCTGAACCTGCCGGAAACCCTGCGGTTCCCGGTTCGCTCCTCTTTATACTGAGATTATTGTACTCCATCCGGAAAGGTTTTGCTGTGTCCTTTTCCGGCTGCTACTCGGACAATTGCTGTCAGCTTCTTTGTAGTACAATAGAACCGTGAGGAAAGACTATGGAACAGAGTTCTCTATTCGATATCCGGGCAACCACCACCCCGCTCGCTGACCGCATGCGGCCGGAGACGCTCGATGATTATGCCGGCCAGCGGCAGCTGATCTCAGACGGGAAAATCCTGCGCAAGATGATTGACCGCGATGAAGTGCAGTCCATGATTTTCTGGGGCCCTCCCGGAGTCGGCAAGACCACCCTGGCCCGTATCATCGCCACTTCCACCAAAGCCCGGTTCATCAACTTCTCCGCTGTCACCAGCGGCATCAAGGAAATCAAGGATGTCATGGCCAAAGCCGAACAGAACCGCTCGCTCGGAACCAAGACCATTGTTTTCGTGGATGAGATCCACCGTTTCAACAAAGCCCAGCAGGATGCCTTCCTGCCCTATGTTGAGCGCGGTTCGATCATCCTGATCGGTGCGACCACCGAGAACCCGTCCTTTGAGATCAACTCGGCCCTGCTTTCCCGCTGCAAGGTCTTCGTCCTGGAGGCCCTTTCGACCGAGGACCTGGTCTGGCTGCTGAAGCGGGCCATCACGGATCCCCGCGGCTTCGGTGAGTGGCAGATCACCATCTCTGACGATGACCTGGAACTGATTGCCCGCTATGCCAACGGGGATGCCCGGACCGCCCTGAATACGCTGGAGCTGGCGGTCATGAACGGGGAAGGCAGCGGCCGCGAATCCCGTGTGACCAGGGAGACCATCAAGCAGTGCATCTCCGGCAAAACCCTGCTCTATGACAAAAAAGGCGAAGAACACTATAACCTGATCTCCGCCCTGCATAAATCCATGCGCAACAGTGATGTCGACGCCGCCGTCTACTGGCTGGCCCGCATGCTGGAAGCCGGTGAAGACCCTCTGTACGTGGCCCGGCGGATTGTGCGGTTTGCCTCGGAAGATGTCGGCATGGCCGATTCCCGCTGCCTGGGCGTGTGCATCGATGCCTATCAGGCCTGCCAGTTCCTGGGCATGCCGGAATGCAGTGTCCACCTGACCCATGCGGTGGTCTTCTGTTCCCTGGCACCCAAGTCCAATGCCCTGGATGTAGCTTACAACACCGCCAAGGCCGATGCCCTGGAGATGCTGGATGAACCGGTGCCCCTGCAGATCCGCAATGCCCCGACTTCCCTGATGAAGGATCTCGGCTACGGCAGGGATTATGTATATGCCCATGATACCGCTGACAAACTGAGCACCATGCAGTGCCTGCCGGACTCCCTGGTCGGCAGGACATACTACAACCCGACGGACCAGGGCGTTGAAAAACGGGTCAGGGAACGAAAAGAACAGATCGCCGCCTGGAAAAAAGCCCATCTGGAAATGGAAAAAAAGAATAAATAAAAACTGCCGCTCCTGCATGAAGCGGCAGATTCTTTTTTTATCCCTTGATGCCGGTTTCCCCGCCGATGCCGTTGATAAACCACTTCTGCGTAAAGGCAAACAGGACCAGCAGCGGCACGACGACAACCGCCGAAGCTGCCATGACCAGCGCCCACTCCGTACCGTAGGCACCGTCGCGGATAAAGAATGCCCGCAGACCCTGCGATACCAGGAAGTAGTCACTTGTTTTCGTGATCAGGGACGGCCACATGTAGTTGTTGTAGGTGGAGATGAAATTCATCAGCCCGAAGGTAATGAAACTTGATTTGGTCATCGGGCACACAATCTCCCACAGGGCCCGCCAGTGTGATGCCCCGTCCATCCGGGCGGCCTCCACCAGTCCCTTGGGAATCTGCATGAAGCCCTGCCGCAGCAGGAAGATGCCGAAGATACTGACGGTGCTGGAGATGATCAAGCCCCGGAAGGAGTCCAGCATGTGCCAGTCTGCCAGGATGATGTAGCTGGGAATGTACGTCGCCGCCACCGGCAGCATATACGTCCCCATGACGATCGTGAACAGCAGCTTGTTCGTCCTGAATTTCAGGAAGACCAGTGCGTATGCCAGCATGGCCCCGGTCACAATCTGCAGGGCAACGATCACCAGCGAGACCCAGGCCGAATTGAAGATATACTTCGGAATCGGCGAATTGAAGATAATGCCGGTGATGTTGGACCACTGCGGGCTGGTCGGCAGGAAGATATCCGTGTTCAGGATCTCCGCCTTGGTCTTCAGGGAGGAAATGATCATCCAGATAAACGGGAACGCCGTAAAGATACTGGCGGTGCCGAGAATCAGTATCTTGCCCAGCAGGGAAAGAACCCGGACGGGCAATGATCTTTTGTCACTGTAACGTGTATTCATAAGATCCCCCTTCTCAGTAGTGAACCCACTTTTCGCTGACCTTGAACTGGATCAGCGAGAGTCCGGCGGTCAGGATGATCATGACCACCGCCACGGCTGTTGCCTGCCCCATATTGAATTCCTGGAAACCCAGCTGATAGTACATGTACAGCAGGGTTCTGGTGCTGCCGGCCGGACCGCCCTGGGTAAGCACCTGGATCTGGTCATAGGCCTGCAGGGAATTGACCATCGTGATGATCGACAGGAAGAAAGTGGTCGGGGAAATGGAAGGCAGCGTGATGTCCACAAACTGCCGCCAGCCGAACGCCCCGTCCAGAGCCCCGGCTTCATACAGTTCCCCCGGCACCCGTTCCAGCGCGGACAGGTAGAAGATCATCGAGTACCCGAGTGATTTCCAGATGGTCACGATGATGACGCTGAGCATCGCCGTATCCGAGGAATTGATCCACTTCAGCGGCGTCATGCCGAGATTCGTCAGGATCGTGTTGGCAATGCCGCCGTCCACTTTGTATATCCAGGACCAGACGATGGAAATCGCAACGGTCGGGGTGATCCACGGGGAGAAGAGAATGAACTTGACGATCCCGCTGCCGCGGAAGTTCTTCACCAGCAGCAGGGCCAGGATGAGTCCGAGGATAATGGTCGGAAACAGCGTGCCGGCGGTAAAGACAACCGTATGCCAGAGGGCTTCATAGAAGCGCGGATTGCGGAACAGCGAGGCATAGTTCTTGAACCAGACGATTTTATAGGTCGGGGAAATGTAATCCCAGTTGGTGAAACTCAGATAGATTGACCGCAGGATCGGATAGATCCAGAAGACGATCAGCGGAATCAGAGCCGGCAGGACAAACAGCAGAACGGTCGGAAGACTGTCATACCGGCGCTTGTATTTTGTCTTCTTCTTGCTCATATCAGTTTGTAATGGTCCTTTCTGTTTCCGGGTCAAAGATATGCAGTTTCTCCGCCAGCGGCTTCAGGCAGACTTCACTGCCATGCTCCTGCCGGTCGGTTTCATCGGTATTCATGATGATTCTCTGATCGCCGCACTGCACATAGATGATGGCATTGCTGCCGAGCAGTTCAAATACCGATACGGTGCCTTTGAAAGCTGCTTCGGCTTCCGTACAAAGCCGGACATGCTCCGGCCGGATGCCGGCAGAGACAGTTTTCCCGAGCCAGCCGCCTTCTTTCAGTTTTGCGGCTTTTTCTTCCGGCAGCGGAATCATGCCGTCCGCTGTCCGCAGCACCACCATGCCGTCCTCTTCCGTACATTCGGCATCGAAGAAATTCATTGCCGGGGTGCCGATGAAACCGGCCACGAACTTGTTGACCGGATAATTGAACAGGTTGGTCGGACTGTCGGTCTGCTGGATTTCCCCATCCTTCATGACTACGATCTTGGTGCCCAGCGTCATGGCTTCTGTCTGATCATGGGTAACATAAATAAACGTTGTATTCAGACGCTGGTACAGGTCGGCAATTTCGACCCGCATCTGCCCGCGCAGCTTGGCGTCCAGGTTCGAGAGCGGTTCATCCATCAGGAAGGCCTTCGGATGCCGGATAATTGCCCGGCCCATGGCAACGCGCTGCTTCTGGCCGCCTGACAGCTGGCCCGGCCGCCGGTCAAGCAGTTCCGTCAGCCCCAGCGAAGCGGCAACTTCCTTCACCCGCCGGTCAATTTCATCCTTCGGAACCTTCTTGATCTTAAGGCTGTAGGCAATGTTCTGATAGACGGTCATGTGGGGATACAGGGCATAGTTCTGAAAGACCATCGCGATATCCCGGTTCTGCGGCGGTACATCATTGATGCGGTTCCCGTCCAGATACAGATCACCTTCACTGATATCCTCCAGTCCGGCAATCATGCGCAGGGTTGTGGACTTGCCGCAGCCGGATGGGCCGACCAGGATGACAAATTCATTATCTTTAATCTCCAGGTTGATGTTCTTGACTGCCTGGAAACCGTTCTCGTATTCCTTCGTAATATTTTTCAGAATGATTTCGGCCATGAGTTGCTCCTTTCAAAACAGCAAAGCAGCCGCAGCCATGCTGCGGCTGCCGGAAATAACAGCGGAACTGCTTAGTTTCCCAATGCCTCATCCAGGGCAATCTGGGCATTTGCCTGGGCTTCATCCAGCGCTTCCTGAGCGGAAACACCTTCAATTTCGATCTTTTCTGCAGCAATGTTCAATTCGTCCAGAATCTTTCCGCCGGTCGGATCAACCGGGTAGATTGCCGCATGTTCAGACTGTGCCAGCAGGACGGCAGCGACCGGGTTCTCTTCCAGGAACTTCTTGTATTCCGGTACTTCCGTTACCTTCTTGTTGGCAGCCGGATATGTTGTCAGCATCGTGTAGGCTGCCTGGTTTTCCGGATTGGTCAGGAACTTGATGAATTCATATGCGCCCTGCTGTTCTTCTTCAGAACCGCCGGCCGGCATGCACAGCATCAGTGCCTGGGCCCACGGCAGCGAGACATTGTCCTTCCAGCCGAACTGCTCGAGCGGGCGGATCACGTTGAAGTCGAAGTCAACGGAATCAACCGGGGAGCCGGTGTAGCCGGCAGCCCTGCCTTCGATGACATCATCGATGGTGTCATACCAGTAGACCCAGTCGTCAATGCCGTTCCACTTTGTCTGCATGTATCCGTCATCATGGATCCAGCCGCGGAAGCTTTCCCAGACTTCAACCCATTCCGGGGAGTTGATGGTCACGGTCTTGCCGTCATCGGAGAAGACCTTTGCACCGTTGGCAAAAGCTGCGTCAATCAGGTTCTTCGAGTCGCCGCCCATCGGTTCCCAGACATACTGGTATCCGGCATCCTTGAACTTCGGACCGGCTGCGACAAGATCCTGCCAGGACTTGATGGAAGCCGGATCAACACCCGCCTTTTCAAACGCTTCCACACTGTAGTAGGCAATCTGAATGGTGCCGTACCACGGCCGGGCAAACGTTGTCCCGTCGGTATACTTGCCCTGATCGGCATAAACCGCATAGAAGTCATCCGCATTGAAGTCCGCGTCATCTGCCTGGAAGGCAACAAACGGTACCAGGGCGCCCTTCTCATAGAGCTGTCTGGCCGGGGCAGTGTCAAGAAGCACGACATCCGGGGCGTTCTTGCCGGCGATGGCTGCCTGCAGGTTGGAGAATGTCTTTACATAGTTTTCCTGCTGGACAGCAGTCACAACATACTTGTCCTGGGATTCGTTGAACTTGGCAATTTCTTCATTGACCAGGTCCATGACATTGTTGCCCTGGGCCAGCCAGAATTCGATGGCGATCTTGCCGTCTGTATCTGAACCGCCGGAAGAATTTCCGCCGGATGAAGAGTTGCTGCACCCTGCCAGCAGGGCAAGCGCAAGCATTGCTGAAAGTAGCTTTTTCATTCTATTCTCCCTTCTATTTGTCCGTTTCCTGGTGTAACCGCTTACATCGATGGGCATTTCGACAGTTCAGGACTGCTTCTGTAAAACCATGATCATGAAAAACGGCTTCTCAGGAAACGGAACAGGCGTGTGGAATGATTCTGTATGTGGTTCGCGGCCTTATGTAAAAGCCGCAGATTACTGTTTTCAGTATAGCGGGCCTTGAAGGATTTCGCAAACACGGCATATCACATCCTGATAAGAATTCGTGTTTATATCCAATTCTCCGGCAAAGATCATTTTATTTTTCAGGTTTTGTTAAACCCTTCTTTTTTGCTTGATAAACCGCTAAAATATGCCTCCATATGTTTACTTTCCGTCTTTTTGACCGTCAGCCAAAACCGCCAACTTCACGTTCTGATACAAATTGTGAGTTTTTTATGAAAAATGCGGCCGCTGCCGCATCAGTCTGTTTTTTCGATCCGTATGCCTGTTTCTTCGGCTAGGTCTTCCGCCTCTTTCAGCACATATTTGTCCACCAGAACCGATACATCAAGGCCCCAGTCTTCCACGACATTGCTGTACCGTTCGGGAAAACCCGCTTTGATGAGGACTGCCGCCGATGCCCGGTTGGCGGTCATGACATGTGCCGTTACCGTGTGCAGGTAAGCCGTCCTGAACAGGTATTCCCTGAGCAGCCGGGCAACTGCCGTGGCAATCCCCCTGCCCCAGTATTCCCGGCGCAGCCGATAACCGATGGAGGCCTTGCGACGCCAGAGTTCCCAAGCAT
>JAFOIT010000081.1 GCA_017420585.1 Solobacterium sp. | reverse complement strand
GTAAAGTTACTGAATACATCACTTTCTACAATTCCGCCAGACCCCAGAGAAAACTAAAAGGTATGACTCCTATTCAATTCAGGCAGTCATACCTTTCCCGGTCTTTTTTATGACTGTCCCATTTTTGTGGGGCAGTTCACATTGATACGGGCTTTTTTTCGTTGGTCCGGTCTGTTTACGGCCGTCTGGTGTGGGCGGTGCGGGACTGGATTTCCGCAATGGCCGCCTTCTGGTTCAGAATGACCGGGATGACAATCGGGTTGCGGTTGGTCCGCTGGTAGAGGAACGGTTCCAGACAGGAGCGGATGGTATTCTTCAGCTCCCCGAAGGTGGTGCGCTGCAGCATCTTTTTCTTCAGGGCATCATAGACAACCAGTTCAGCTTCCTTCAGCAGGGTCTGGGAATCCTTGATGTAGACAAAGCCGCGAGAGACCAGGGACGGCCGGCAGAGAATCTTGTTGTACCGGCTGTCGATTGTGACTATTACTGCCACCATCCCGTTGTTGGCCAGAATCTGGCGGTCTTTGATAACCGAGGTGGACAGGCCGCTGGCATCGTTGCCGTCAACGTAGATGGCGTCTGTCTGGATGCGCTCGTTGGCGATGAAGCATTCTTCATTGCGCAGCACGACGATATCACCGTTGGCGCAGATCATATGCCGGTCCTTCGGCACCCCGGTTTCCTCGGCGGTTGCCGCGTGCTGCACCAGCATCTTGTATTCCCCGTGCACCGGCATGAAGTACTGCGGCTTGATCAGGTTCAGCATGAGCTTCTGTTCCTCCACCGGCGCATGCCCGGTTGTATGGAAGGAAGTCAGGGCTGAATTCGTGATGACATTGGCACCGACCCGGGTCAGCTGGTTGACGACCGCGGAGACGGAAACACCGTTGCCCGGAATCGGGTTGCTTGAGAACAGCACGGTATCGCCCGGGATGATCTTGATGAACCGGTGGGTGCCGTTGGCGATGCGGCTCAGCGCGGCGAGCGGTTCACCCTGGCTGCCGGTGCAGACGATGCAGATCCGGTTGGCCGGCAGGGTATTGAGCTCATTGCCGGAGATGAAGCTGCTTTCCGGAATGTTGATGACGCCCATGCGTTTGCCGATTTCCACAACATTTTCCATGGAACGGCCGAAGACTGCCACTTTGCGGTTGCACTGCACGGCGGCCTCGAGAATCTGGTTGAGCCGCAGGACATTGGACGCGAACGTGGAAACAAGCAGCCGGCCCGGGGTGCGGCGCATCTGGTCAACGATCGAAGCGGCTACCCGCTTTTCGGAAATCGAGAAGCCCGGGACACCCGAATTGGTGGAGTCACTCATCAGCAGGGTGACGCCGATCTGGCCGATATAGGCCATCTTCTGATAATCGGACTGGATGCCGATCGGGGTCAGGTCAAACTTGAAATCACCGGTTTCGACAATCCGGCCGTTGGGTGTATTGATCAGAACCCCGAGTGAGTCCGGGATGGAATGCACAGTGTTGAAGAAACCGATGTTGAAGTGTTTCGTACGGACCCGGCTGTCACCGTCGATCTCCACGATTTTCACGGAACGGGACAGTCTGTGTTCCTCGAGTTTTTTCTCGATCAGGGCCTTGGCAAACCGCGGCGCGTAGATCTGCTTGAGATGGATGGACTGCAGGAAGAACGGGATCCCGCCGATATGGTCTTCATGGCCATGGGTAATGATCAGGGCCTTGATCTTGGCCTGGTTTTTGACCAGATATGTGAAATCCGGAATGACGTAATCCACACCCATGAGTTCGTCTTCAGGGAACAGGACACCGCAGTCGATAATGATGATCTCGTCATCATGTTCGATGCAGTACATATTCTTGCCGACTTCACCCAGCCCGCCGAGCGCATAGACTAAAGTATCAGTCCGCCGGTTGATTGAGTTTCTCTCAAAATCCGGTTCAGGCACTCCGGAATAACGGACGATGCGGCCGTTTCCTGCGGCTTTGTTTTCTGTCATAGATTATAAACCTCGCTGTTGATGCTCGCTGAAATTGATAAAAGAATAAAAGTAAAAGCAATTAATGTCGTATTGATTATACCATGAATCAGACAGTGTAAAAAGAATTGTCAGATAACAACCGCATCGGCGACCTTCGGGAACGGGTTGCCGGCGTTGATGTGATCGTAGAACAGGGTGCCGCTGAAATGATCCAGCTCATGCTGGAGCACAATGGCCAGATAGCCGCGGGCGCGGATGGTGATCTTCTGATCGGTCAGCAGATCGTAGCCCTGGACAGTCACCCTGGCGCTGCGGACCACATAGCCCTCATGTTCCTCAGCCACGGAAAGGCAGCCTTCACCGCTTTCCAGATAGGCTTTCTGTACGGAAGATGACACAATCCGCGGATTGGCCAGCATATACTCATAGACAACTTCATTCTCGTTCTTGTCGAGTTCTTTCACGATGACAGCGGTCAGCTGCTTCGGGACGCCGAGCTGGATCGCGCTGATGCCCACGGCCGGGCGCAGGTTCTTCTTTTCGGCCAGCTCGGGATCGGTGGATTCCTTGACATATGTATACATTTCGGTCAGCAGCTGTTTGTCTTCTTCCGCAAGCGGCAGGCTGACCGGCTTGGATTTCATCCGGATTCTCGGGTCTGTATCTTTGATGATCGTATCATTATTAATAAGCATTGTTTTTACCTCGTCTGTAATTCTAGCAGAATTGTGTACCTTGTCAAAACTTAAGCTGTGCATGCTTACGTAAGTCAGCGGGTATGTTACAATCAATACGTATATGACGGCTATGGACGATACGCAGAAGTCTGCTTCGGGCAGACGCCGGTTTTTTCTCAGCCTGCCGCCGGAACACGATGTCCTGATCAACCGCAGCATCTGGTTCCTGGCGCTTTTCGGTCTGCTTATGATCGCCAGTGCCTCGATGGGCATCGCGGACGGGCGGACCTGGTATCTGCTGTTTACCGTTGCCAAGCAGGTGGTCTTCCTGACCGGCGGGGTGATCGCCATGAACTGGCTGGCCGGGCATTTCAATACCCGTTATCTGCAGAGTGAAAACTTCCCGCTGCTGGCCATCGTGATGGGCATCCTGCTTTTGGCGTGCCTGCTGTTCCGCGAGGTCGGCGGGGCCAGGGCATGGATCCGGGTGCCGATTTCCAGCGTGGACATTTCCATCCAGCCTTCGGAATTCTCAAAGATCATGATCATCCTGGTCGTGGCGGCGTACTGCGGTGATATCAGGAAGCGTTTCCCGACGGACTGGGCAATGCTGCAGCGGCCGGCGATTTTCGTTGTCGGATACATGCTGATCGTGCTGGTGTTGCAGAAGGACCTCGGTTCCATGGCGGTTATGGCTGTCATCGGGTTTGTCTGTGTGGAGATCCCGTCACATCCGCAGATGCGGAAGTTCCAGCGGGTTCTGGCCATGGTTGTCGGTTCGCTGTTTACGCTGGCATTGTTCATGCTGACGCCGTGGGGTGAAGGCCTGATCAACCATCTGCCGCTGCAGAAGTATCAGATCAACCAGATCCTGTCCTCCATCAATCCGTTTATCGACCAGTACAATACCGGATATCAGCTGATCAACGGCCTGGTTTCATTCGCCACCGGCGGGGTGACCGGGCTTGGCTTCGGTAATTCCGTGCGCAAGTATACCCGCTTCCCGGCGGCCAACACGGACTTCATTCTGGCCATTGTGGTGGAAGAGCTTGGCTATATCGGCTTCCTGATGATCTTTATCCCGTACTGCCTGATTGTCTGGCGGCTGCTGCAGTATGCCTGGCGGATGAAGAGCGAGAAGGGCCGGATTATCCTGACCGGCACGGCCATGTATATTGTCGTGCACAGTATATTCAATATCGGCGGCGTGACCGGGCTGATCCCGCTGACCGGCGTACCGCTGCTGATGATCTCGGCCGGCGGTTCCTCAACCCTGTCGCTGATGTGCGCCATCGGCATTGCCCAGGCAGTCATCTGCCAGTACAAACGGGGTGAAATTGAATGAGGATCGTGGCCGGCGAGTATTCCTCGCGGAAACTGGAAACCCTGAAAGGGGATGCGACCAGGCCCACCCTGGATAAAGTCCGGGAGGCGGTGTTTTCCTCCCTGGGCGGGTTCTTTGCCGGCGGGGCGGTGCTTGATCTCTATGCCGGCAGCGGGGCCATCGGCCTGGAAGCCCTGTCGCGGGGCATGGATCAGGCGGTGTTTGTCGACAGCAGCCGGGAAGCCGTCCGCGTCATCCGGAACAACATTGCATCCCTGAAAGCCGGGGAGCGCAGCCGCGTTCTCTGCACCAAAGCAGTATCCGCCCTGGATATCCTGCATGGTGAGGGAAGGAAGTTCGATCTGGTTTATCTGGATCCGCCCTATGCCAGACAGGAAAACGATAAGATCCTGAGACTGCTGGAAGAGTATCAGTTGCTGAACCCGGGCGCCCGGGTAGTTATTGAATCACTGAAGGAAGATCCGCAGCCGGAGGATACGGAATCCATCCGGTTTCATAAAGATGCGGTATACAGGATAACCCGGATCCGCTATTACATCTGTCAGGAGGACTGAAACATGAAAGCTTGTTATCCGGGAACCTTCGATCCCATCACCACCGGACACCTTGATGTCATCGAGCGGGCCAGCCGCATGTTCGATGAACTGGTTGTCCTCATCATGCAGAATCCGCGCAAAACCTGTGTATTCACCGCGGAGGAGCGGAAGGAAATGATTGAGCAGAGCGTTGCCGCGCTGCCGTGCCATGACAAAATCACGGTCATGATCGGCTCCGGCCTGACCGTCGACTATGCCGGCAAGATCGGCTGCGGGGCAATCGTCCGCGGCATCCGCGCGGTTTCCGATTATGAATACGAACTGCAGCAGGCAACAGCCAACCTGATGCTCAATGATAAGATTGAAACGCTGTTCTTCATTGCCCGGCCGGATTACTCGTTCCTGAGCTCTTCGGTAGTCAAGGAAATCGCCCTGAATGACGGGGATGTGACAAGACTGCTGCCGCCGGAGATCGCTGACCGGGTGATCCGTCAGCTGAAGGAGAAATACAGATGAAAAAGCTTTACGGCACCGTTGTGCCGTTGATAACCCCGCTGCTGGATGATGACAGCATCGATACGGAAAGCCTGTGCCGGCTTTGCGACCACGTCATTGACGGTGGTCTGCAGTGCTTGTATCCGTGCGGTACGACCGGGGAAATGATGTACCTGAGCGTAGCCGAGCGGAAACTCGTGGCGGAAACGGTTGTCCGGCATGCGGCCGGCCGGGTGCCGGTATTTGTTCAGACCGGGGCCTGGAACCTGGCTGATACCATTGAACTGTCACGGCATGCCGTAAAGATCGGTGCCGATGGTATCGGGGTGGTAACGCCGGTATTCTATAAGCTGTCGGATCAGGGCCTGATTGATTTCTACAAGGCTGTGGCTTCGTCCGTACCGGCAGACTTCTCGGTTTATCTCTATGCCATTCCGCAGAATGCGGTGAATGATATCACCCCGGCCGTGGCTGAGGCAGTTGCGGCGGAATGTCCGAATGTCGTCGGCATCAAGTACAGCTGGCCGGACTTCACCAGACTGCAGCAGTTCATGCTGGTGCGCAATCAGACCTTCAGCGTGCTGGTCGGACCGGATCATCTGTTTGAGGCCGTCTGTGCCGTTGGCGGTGAAGGGGTGGTCTCCGGCAATGCCATGTGCGTACCGGAACACTATGCTGCCCTGTGGCAGGCCATTCAGGCAAAGGATTTCGATCTGGCCACAAAGCTGCAGCGGCGCACCAATGTGCTCAATGCCCTGATGTGCGAGATCAACAACATCGCCGCCTACAAAGTGATTCTTAAAGACGAGGGGGTCATCCGTACATCAAAGGTCAGAAGACCGATGGAGAACCTGACGGCAGAACAGGAAAAGCAGCTGCTGGAACAGCTGCATGACCTGCGCTACCGGGAGATTATTCTCTAATACAATCAAGTCCGTCACTGTCAGTGGCGGACTTTTTATCTTTTCTCATCATCCGGAATCAGCGCCGGATCAAACATGACCCGGGAATGATTGTTCAGAATCAGCCGGGTTTCCATGATCGTTCCGGAAGCCTTGTCAATCTGATCCCGATAGACCCGGGAGATCCGGTACCATGTCTTGTCTTCCTGCCGGTAATGATGGTCTTCTTCCCGCAGCCGGTATGTCCATGGCAGCTCGGCGGAACAGCGCAGTTCGCCATGAAGAACAGCGATTTCCATTTCCATGATCAGCTGAAACGACTGATCCGTGCCGTTGTAAAAACGATAATCAATGTGGTTCCAGGCGACCGATGTACCGATGCCGAAGGGGACCCGGCGCTGCCGATCAGGAAACAGCGCATCACTGTGATGGTGCAGTTCCTTTACTTCCAGCGGGCTGTGCAGGACCAGGTAATGGATCATATTGGCCGCCTGGCAGAGACCGCCGCCGATGCCGGTGCTCATGCGGCTGCCGGCAATCATCAGACCTTCCCGATAGCCTGCCTGCAGGGTGGGCTTTTTCAGCGTATGCCAGAAGGAAAATGTTTCACCTGGCCGGATGATCAGCGTATTCAGCTGTTCGCAGGCCAGCTGCAGGTTGCGGATCTTATTGTCCTGCAGGATCTGGTCCTGTTCGGTCAGGTTTCTGTACAGCGGAGAATCATGTTCAACCGCCGGATACGGAAGAAAATCTTCCTGCCTGTGGGCGGCAAATCCGGGTGACTGGAACAGGTTCTTTACGCTGCGGCCGGTTCTGTGCACGAACAGGGATAGTTCAAAGGCGGCAGGGCTGAGTTCATAGAAGTGTTTTGCCATAAACCTATTATATAAGAATCCGGGGAATTCAGTGGGTCTGCAGAACCTGTTGTGAGCGGCTGATTTCCGAGAAAGAATTAGCACACTGGCCTTGACAGTGCTAAATACTGGGGGTATACTGTTAGCAGTCATGGGGCAGGAATGCTAAAGGAGGCGACAGGGGATGCTGACACCAAGACGGATTGAAATATTCAAGGCGATTGTAGACGAGTACATCCGTACCGCTGAACCGGTCGGTTCCAAGACATTGCAGAAGAAATACAGGCTGCCGTATTCCAGCGCAACGATCAGAAATGACATGCAGGTGCTGGAAGAGATGGGCTACCTCGAGAAGACGCACACATCTTCCGGCCGGATCCCGAGCACGCAGGGCTACAGATTCTATTGTGAAAACCTGCTGAGTTCTTCCGGTCTTGACAAGAAGATGGAGGTGGCCATCCAGGATGCCTTCAACCTCAGCAACATGAGCATGGAGGAAGCAGTGCATCAGAGCTGCGCAATTCTGTCGGCGATGACCAACATGACAACCGGGGCCATCGGCCCGGATTCGGCCAACCAGCGCCTGGAGAACATTAAACTGTTCCCGCTGGATGACCGGAACACCGTATGTGTCTTCATTACAAATACGGGGCATACGGAGACCGGCAACTTCCATTTCGATGAGGCAGTTTCCCTGCGGGATATCGAAAACTGCACGGAGATTCTGAACAGCCGGCTGAAGGGTGTCCGGATCAACGAACTGGCCCAGCGCATGGAGGAACTGAAACCGGTGCTGGCGGCCGAGGTGGAACGGCACGACATTCTGTTCACGGCCTTTGTCAAGGCCTTCGTGAAGTTTGCCAGCGAGAATGTATACTTCTCCGGCAAAGACAGGATGCTGTATCAGCCTGAATTCGAGAATATCGACAAACTGAAGAGCCTGATGAGCCTGCTGGAAGATCCGAGCGTGTGGCGCGGCATCTCCAGTTCGGAAAATGCGGTTGCGGTCAGGACGGCACGCGGCGCGGAACTGACCTGGCTGGATGACGTTGCGGTGGTCCGCAGTTCATTCCATGTCAATGATCACGAAAGCGGCCAGCTGCTGGTCGTCGGACCGAGCCGGATGAATTATGACAGAGTAGTGTCGATGATTGAATACGCGGCACAGATGATAGAAAAGATGTATCTCAGAGGGGGCGATGGAAACAAGTATGAGTAACGAAAAAGAAGAAACGGTCATGGCTGAGGAAACAGTTGCGGAACCGGCAGAAACGGAAGAAACAGAAGCGGCTGAAACAGCGGCTGATACTGCAGAAGAAGCGGAAACCGAACCGCAGCCGGAACCGTCTGAAGCTGAGGTGCTGCGCGCTGAAAAGGAAGCGCTGGCAGCGGAAGTGAACCGGCTGAAGAATGACTACGCCCGGGCCTATGCAGATACGGAGAACATGAAGAAACGTCTGGAGAAGGACTTTGAACAGCGCAGCAAGTACCGCATTCAGGACTTTGCCAGGGAAATCCTGCCGGTCCTGGATAACTGTGAACGGGCGCTGGCCGTCAAGCCGAAGGACACGGAAGACGAGAATTACCGCAAGGCCTTCGAAATGGTGCATCGGCAGCTGCGCACCGCTCTGGAAAAGGAAGGCGTCAGTGAGATTGAGGCTGAAGGACAGCCGTTTGATCCGAACTGGCACCAGGCCATGATGAGCGAAAAGGCTGAGGGCGTCGAGCCCGGCATGGTCCTGCAGGTTCTG